>CAZXNF010000040.1:0-13276 GCA_964641785.1 uncultured Streptomycetaceae bacterium
TGTATCCGCGTGACGCGTCGTTGCATGCTAAACGCACAACATTCAGGCCACAACGAGTAGCCCGACAAACAGCATGGTTGCGACCAAACTCAAGGCACTGCGAAGTGCGTGAAGCTGGCCCCACTTTACGAGTAGCGCACGCGTCTCGGGCGACGTAAGGTCCCGCCCGGGGGCAAGCAGTTTGTTGTTGGTGGGGAAGATAACCAGCAAAGTGACCGGCACGACCGCAAGGATAAACAGCGAGGCGACGAGCCACATGATGGGTGCTCCCAGCAGCCACGCGGCAAGGCCCGCCAGGAAGCCTAGGATTGCCAGAGAAGCCTGCATGACAGTAGCTCGCCTATAGCTCGGCGCCCAGACCGTTGCCGCGATTTCGGTGGAGCAGACCATTCGTGCTGGGTGCTCGACGAGGTTGATATAGATGGCCGCACCCGCGAAGAGCGCGGTAGCAAGGGCGGCCACGAATTCAAAGACGGCGAGCATGTAGGGCCTTTTTGCTAGGGGCCTAACTGTAATTTAGGGCGACAGGATTGCTGGATAACTTGGCCGCCTGTCCGTACAACAAGGCTGCGTCAGGCCGGTGCAAAACCTTGTCTCCGCAGGCCTCCCGGATATAGCGCTGCTCCATCCGCTCGATCAGGCCGTCGGCTTCGCCACGTAGCCGTAACGCATGTTCGTGCGCCCCGGCCCTTCGCGTTCGTAGTCTGCCTTCGACAGCGCGATGCGGTCGGTGGTCAGTGCCGCGCGCATCTTTGCGTCGTACTTGTAGAGCCGCGCGGAGTTGCCGCCGAAGATCGCGGTCTTGACCGGGCCGTTCGCGGCGCCGAGCGGCGTAAAGCCGTATTTCTTCTGCATGTCTTCGGGAATCTCCAGCCGTCGCAGGGCTTCGATCTGCCATTGCGGCGCGCCGGTCCACACGGCATCGGTGCCCCACACCACGTGATCGGCGCCGAGGCCTTTGACGAGCTGCCCCATCATGGCCGCGCACAGGCGCGGTTCGGCCACGGTGCTCTGCGCGAAGATCTGCCCGAGGTCGCCGTAGACGTTCGTGACCCCGAACTTCGCGGGAATCTCGGCGAGGTCCGTGACCCAGTCGATGCGGCCCGTCTTCTCGAACTGCTCCCAGCCCGTCGCCCATTCGCCGCCGGTGAAGCGGAACGCCGAGTGATAAACGACGAAGTTGAGCTGCGGCCAGTCTTTCGCGGCTTTGCCGACGTCGCGCACGTCGGCGTACTGGACCAGCTCGGGGAACGCCTTGGTGGTGGAGTAGGGGTAGAGGCCCTTGTGCACGCAGATATTGACGAGACCGGCCTTCACCATCTTCTCGTAGAAGGGGTAGAGCAGTTTTTCGTCGTCGAGCCGCCACGGGTGCTTGGCGAGCTGTTTGTTGGTGTTGTCGCCGACGGTGTAGCCCTTGAACGCATCGGGCTTGAGCGTGGCGATGTCGCGGTCCACGGCGTCCATCCAGCCTGGCATGCCGGGCATGAAGATCGCGTGCGAGAACATGCGCTTGGAGCCGGTGAGTTTGTTCACCTTGGTGCGCGTGTCCATCTTCATCTCGTTGGTGAGGAACCAGTCCCGCGGTTCCTCGGAGCCGGACCCGGAGATGAGCGCTACCTTGGTGTCGCTGTCGAAATAAATTTCCTTGAAGTAGTTGGCGAACTTCAGGTCGTCGATGGTCTGTTCCTTGCCGGCGAGGGCCGGGTTCCAGCCCGCCTTGCCGACCGCTTCGCGTTGCTTGATGAAACCCATGATGCGGGTGTCGTCGCGCAGGAAGTGCGTGTGCATGTCCATGATGAACTGGCCGGACAGCGCCTGCGCGCGTTCGTTCGCCATGTCGGGGGAGGCGGCCTCCGCGTTGCTCACGCCGAAGATCGGTCCGTAAACGTCGTTCATGGCGACAAACGCCGCCGCCATGCCGGAGGCGGACTGGAAAAACCTCCGCCGGCTCATGCCTTGCTGTTTGGCGAGCCGCGTGCCCATTTCCTTGATGCGCGCCTCGACCTGCTTCTGCCGCGCGTTCTGCGGGGTCGGCTCGAATTCGTCGCTGGAGACGAACTGCGTGGGAATCGGCGAGGGGAAGGCGTTGGTTTCAGCGGGCAGCAGGGCTTCGAGTTGTTTCTGGTCGAGCATCGACATGGCGGGCTCCTGGTAGTGGCTGGTGGCGCGCTGGCTGGGCGTGGGGGGAATGCAGGATGGGCAGCCATTGTCTGCCGCGTGTTTTCCGGCTGTCAACGCCGCACGTCGTACCCGCCCGCTGCTACGCTGCGGCAGCCGCGGCTGTTCAGGCCTGCCGTCAGCGCCTAAACTGTCGGCCCCGCACGCCCCAGCACGAACTTTTTCCGAGGAGCCCTACCGCAATGGCCGCTGTTTTCGCCGTCGATTCGCATGCCCACGTGTTCTGCGACGAGCAATATCCGTTTTCGCCGGAGACCCTCTACACCCCGCAGCCCGCGCAACTCGGCACGCCCGCAAAATTCCGCGCCGTGCTCGACTTCCACGGCTTAACGCATGGCCTGCTGGTCGGCGCCGGCCCGTACGGCCCGGACAACCGCTGCATGATGAACGCGATCGCGGAGTCCAAGGGGCGCTTCAAGGGCATCGCGCTGGTGAAGCCGACGATTTCGGATGCGGACCTGAAAGCGCTCGCCGACGGCGGCGCCATCGGGATGCGTGTGAACCTGATGGGCCACGGGCTGAAGGAACTGGTCGAGCCGGGTGCGGACAAGCTGTTCGCCCGGGTCAAGGAACTCGGCTGGTTCCTGCAGGTGCACCTGGAGAAGGACAACCTGGTCGAGGCCGCGCCCATTTTGAAGAAGAGCGGCGCGAAGCTGATGTTCGACCACTTCGGCCGGCCCGACGTGCCGCGCGGACTGAACCAGCCGGGCTTTCAGACGCTGCTTGAGTTCGGGCGCGAGGGCGCCGTGGTAAAACTCTCCGGTCCCTTCCGGTCGTCCGCCCAGGGCTATCCGTACACCGATGTGGACCCCTTCATTGCCGAATGCATCAAGGCGTTCACGCTCGACCGCTGCGTGTGGGGCTCCGACTGGCCCTTCGTCCGCATGGACGAGCGCATGGACTACGGCCCGCCGTCGATCTGCCTCGCGCGCTGGCTGCCCGACGAGAAGGATCGCCGCAAAGTGCTGTGGGACAACCCGTCGCGGCTGTTCGGTTTCAAATGAGCGGCCGTATCGCGCTGGCGGTTGCGGCCCTGATCGCCGCGGCGCCGTCAGTGGCGCAGGACTATCCCGTTAAACCGGTGCGCGCGATCGTGCCCTTTCCGCCCGGCGGGGCCGCAGACATCATTGCGCGCCATACCTCGCAAAAGCTGTCAGAGGCTTTCGGCACCCAATTCATCGTCGACAACCGCGGCGGCGCCGGTGGCGCCATCGGCACCGAGTTCGTCGCGCGCGCCGTGCCGGACGGCTATACGCTGCTCAAGGCCTCGTCGTCGACGATGTCCATCAACCCGCATTTCGCGGCGAAGCAGACCTACGATCCGCACACGAGCTTCACGCCCATCATCCTGATCGGCTATGCGCCCAACGTGCTGGTCGCGCATCCGTCCGTGCCGGCGAAAACGGTGAAGGAACTGATCGCGCTGGCGAAGGCCAAGCCCGAATCCCTGAGCTTCGCATCCAACGGCAGTGGCACGCTGAGCCACCTCACCGGTGAACTGTTCATGCAGCGCGCGGGGATCAAGCTGCTGCACGTGCCGTACAAAGGTGCGGCGCCGGCGGTGATCGACACCGTGTCCGGACAGACGACCTTGTTGTTTGCGGCCTATCCGAGCATCACCACGCAGGTGAAGGCGGGCCGGCTGAAGGCGCTGGCGGTGACCAGCGCGAAGCGCATCGAGATCGCGCCGCAACTGCCGACCGTCGCCGAGGTCACGCTGCCGGGCTTCGAGTCGAATCAGTGGTGGGGGTTTTACGGCCCGGCGGGCCTTCCGCCCGCGATCGTGACGCGGCTCAACGCGGAGATGAACAAGATCCTCCGCACGCCGGACATCAAGCAGCGCTTCGCAGCGGACGGCGCTGAGCCGGGCGGCGGCACGCCCGCGGAACTGGCCGCCTACCTCAAGGCGGATTACGAACGCTGGGGCAAGGTCGTGAAGACGGCGGGCATCAAGCCGGAGTAGCCCGGCGCTAGAAATTGGTTTGGCCGCCGTTGACGTGAATGGTCTGCCCGGTGATGAAGCCCGCGCCCGGGCCACACAGAAAGCGCACGGTGTCCGCGATCTCGCGCGGCTCCCCGGCGCGGCCGAGCGGAATGGTGTCCTTGGGATCCTTGCGCGCCGAACGATGCGCGGCGCGGACGGTGGCAATCTGGCCGGGGGCGACGCAGTTCACGCGGATGTTGTACTCGGCGAGGTCGCGCGACAGCGCGCGCGTAAAGCCGACGAGGCCGCTTTTCGCCACGGAGCCATGCACGCGCTTCTTGGACCCGGAGAGCGCCTGCAGGCCACCGAGCGTGACGATAGCGCCGCCGCCGGCCTTGATCATGTGGGGCGCGCAGGCCTGCGTGCAGTAGAAGGCGCCGTCGAGGGTGATGGCGAGCGGGACGCGCCATTCGTCGTAGGTCAGTTCCAGGAACGCCTTCTCGGTCCGCACGGACGCGTTCAGCACCAGAATGTCGAGGCGGCCGAAACGTTTCACCACGGCCTCGACCATGGTCTTGACCTGCGCGCCGTCGGAAATGTCGGCGAGGAACACGTCGGCCTGACCGCCGGCGGCGCGGATGTCCTGTGCGAGCACATCAGCGGCTTCGCGCGAGGCGCGGGTGTTGATGGCCACGGCCGCGCCGGCGGCGGCGAGTGCTGCGGAGATGGCGCTGCCGATGTTGAGCGCACCACCGGTGACGAGCGCGACCTTGCCCGCAAGTTCGGAGGTTGTGGATGTCACGCTGGGAGACTCCTGGGGCTTGTTGCCGGTGGCCCGAAAGGATAGCGGATTCCGCGCGACGCGCGCATGGCGTTTCGCTAACATGCGGGCCACGCGCCACTGGACACTGGAAGTGCGGAGGAGAATATTTTGAACACGCCCATCATCAGCGCCCTATCCCTGTGCGCCGCCACCGTCATGGCAGCAATGCCTGCCGCCGCGCAGGACTATCCCAACCGGCCCATCCGCATGCTCGTGCCGGTGCCCGCGGGCGGCACGCCCGACGTCGTGGCGCGCCTGCTGCGGCCGGGCCTCTCGGCTCACTTCGGCCAGCAGGTCGTCGTCGACAACCGCGGTGGTGTGGGCATCGGCGCCGAACTGGCCGCACGTGCGGCCCCGGACGGCTATACGATTTTCTTCACCAGCCCCGGCCCGATCACGATCCTGCCGCACCTGCAGAAGGAGATCGCCTATTCACCGCTCAAGGACTTCGCCCCCGTCAGCCTCGTCACCAGCGGCCCGTACCTGCTGATCATGCATCCGTCGGTGCCGGCGAAGACCGTCAAGGAACTGCTCGCGCTGGCGAAGGCCGAGCCGGGCAAGCTGAATTACGCGTCGGCGGGCAACGGCACCGGCAACCACCTCGCGATGGAGGTGTTCAAGAGCATGGCCGGCGTGAACATCACGCACGTGCCGTACAAGGGCGCGCCGCAGGCGATCATCGACCTCATGAGCGGCAGCATCAACCTGATGTTCAATTCGATTCCGCCGGTGATCCAGCACGTCAAGGCGGGCCGCATCCGGGTGCTGGGAATTTCCAGCGCGAAACGTTCCGCCCAGTTGCCGGACGTGCCAACGGTCAGCGAGGCGGGCGTGCCCGGCTACGACGTGATCAACTGGTTCGGCCTGCTGGTGCCGGCGGCGACGCCCAAGCCCATCGTCACCAAGCTCCACGAGGCCATCGTCAAGGTGCTGAACACGGCCGAGGTCAAGTCCCAACTGGAAACCCAGGGCTATGACCCCGTCGGCAACAGTCCCGCCGAGTTCGGCCGCTTCATCCGCGAGGAATCCGAGCGCTACGCGAAGGTCGTGAAGTCTTCCGGCGCGAAAGTGGACTGATCGCGCCCTACTCCACCTTCGCGCCGGATTCCCGGACCACGGCCGCCCACTTCGTGACCTCGCGCGCGAGGTAGGCGGCGCTCTCCGCCGGTGGCAGCCCGACCGGCTCGATGGTGTGGAAGGTGAAGCGCTCGCGCACATCGGGCAGCTTCATCGCCCGCACCATCTCGGCGTGCAGCTTGTCGATGATGGCGGGCGGCGTCTTCGCCGGCGCGAGCACGATGTACCAGGCGGACGCCTCGTAGCCCGGCAGGCCGGATTCCGCGATCGTCGGTAGTTCGGGCAGCGTGCTCGCGCGCTTCGCGGTCGTTACGGCCAGGGCCACGGCCCGGCCGGAGCGCACGTGCGGTAATGCCGTCGCCGAGCCGAACGTGAGCTGCACCTGCCCCGCGATCAGGTCCACCATCACCGCGCCGCCGCCCTTGTACGGGATATGCACGGTCTTCACGCCGGCCATCTTGTTGAACAGTTCGCCCGCGAGGTGTTGCGAGGAACCGCTGCCTGCCGAGCCGTAGTTGAGCGCGCCGGGTTTCGCGCGCGCGAGCGCGATCAGTTCCTTCACCGAGCGCACCGGCAGCGACGGGTGCACGACGAGGATGTTGGGCAGTTCCGCCACCAGCGAGACCGCCGCGAAATCCACCAGCGAGTCGTAGGGCAGCTTGCCGTAGAGCGTGGCGTTGATCGCGTGACTGGGGCTCGCCAGCAGCAGCGTGTAGCCGTCAGGCGGGGCCTTGGCGACGATGTCGGTGGCGATCGTGCCGCCGGCGCCGGTGCGCGGATCGACCAGCACCTGCTGGCCCCAAGCCTCAGTGAGCTTGGGGCCGAGTGTCCGCGCGATGGTGTCCGGGGCGCCGCCCGGCGCGCCGAAGGAAAGCACCCAGCGGATCGTCTTGACGGGATAGTTCTGGGCAGGAGACTGCGCGACCGCGGGCGCGGCGGTCAGTGCGCACGCGGTGAGGAGTGTAATCGTGCGGATGATCGCCACGGTCATGAAGGTCCTCCGTCGGGGAGCGTGAGTCGCATTAGACCACGGGGCGCGACCTGCGGTTGGCGCAACCGAAGCTCGCCCGGTCAGCTCGGTCGAGTGGCGACGAGGCGTCACGTATCGGCGTCCGCGAGCGGGCCCGCCATGCATTACCTTCCGGTATTATTACGATTGCTCAGTATCATTTTGAACCAACCCTTTCCGGAGCCGCCCATGCCCGCCCCGTCACCTCTGCGTCGCCTCGTCGTCCTATCCGGGTTTGCGCTCGCCGCGGTCCTTCCGCCGGCCGCGTTTGCGCAGGACAAGGGCGTCTCTTTCGAACCGCAGGTCGGCCAGTCCGGCAAGGATGTGGTGTGGGTGCCGACCTCGCAGGCGCATGTGGACAAAATGCTGGACCTCGCGAAGGTGACCCCCAAGGACATGGTGATGGACTTGGGCTCCGGTGACGGCCGTACCGTCATCACCGCGGCCAAGCGTGGCGTCGTGAAGGCGGTGGGTATCGAATACAACCCGGAAATGGTCGCCCTGTCGCAGCGCAACGCGCTGGCGGCCGGCGTCGCGGACCGTGCGACGTTCATGAAGGCGGATCTGTACGAGACCGACCTGTCGCCGGCCACCGTCATCACGATGTTCCTGCTGCCGGACATCAACCTCAAGCTGCGGCCGAAGATCCTCGACCTCAAACCCGGCACCCGCGTCGTTTCCAACTCGTTCACGATGGGCGAGTGGGAGCCGGACCAGCGCGTGCAGACGACCGACAAGGAAGGCTGCGCCACCTACTGCACGGCGCTGCTGTGGATCGTCCCCGCGAAAATCGAGGGCACCTGGCAGACGCCCGAGGGCGACATTGCCTTCAAGCAGGCCTTCCAGGTGATCCGCGGCACGCTGAAGCCCAAGGCCGGCGGCGCCTCGGTGATGGTGGACGGCAAGCTGAACGGCGACCAGATCAGCTTCAAGGTCGGCAAGACGGAGTACACCGGACGCGTGGGCGGCGCCGCGATGGAAGGCACGACCAAGGACGGCGCGAAGTGGAGCGCCACCCGCACGGGCAAGGGCTGAGCCGCCAGGTCCTCCGCCAGGGCTCAGGCGACGGCCGCGGGCTTTTCCTGCACCAGGCAGCGGATGAAGGCGCTGGCGGCAGCCGATAACTGCCGATCGGCGCGCGCGATGATGCCGATGGTGCGCAGCGGCCGCGGTTCGCCCAGTTTCGCGTAGCGCAGGCCGGTCATCCGCATCGCGTTGAGTGAGATCAGCGGCAGCACGGTGATGCCGAGGCCCGCGCGGGCCATGGACAGCGCGGTCACCATGTTGGCCACCTCGAAAGCGGGCGCCTTCGGCGCCCCGGCCACGGTGAGCCCGATTTCCGCGAGCGGGCGCACGCTCGAGGGCGGCGGCAGCAAGACCAGCGGCTCGGCGGCGACGTCCTTCCACGCCACCGTGCGGCGTTTCGCGAAGGCATGGTTGCGCCGGAACACCACTACCAGTTCGTCCTGGAACAGCGGCTGGAACTGTACTTCCTCGACCGGGCGCGGCAGCGTGCCGATGCCGAAATCCACCTCGCGGTTGACGACGCGCTCGATCAGCAGTTCGTTCTGCTCCTCCAGGAGGCGCACACGGATGCCGGGATTCTTCTCCTGGAAGGCCGCCAGCGCGCGCGTGCCGATCTCGAAGGCCACCGACGGCAGCGAGGCGAACACGATCGCGCGCGCCGGCCCTGCGCGATGTCGCGCACGCTGGCGTAGGCGTCACCCAGTTCCTCCAGCGGACCCTGCACGCGCGATAGCAGCACGCGGCCCGCGTCGGTCAGTTCCACGCGCCGCGTCGTGCGCTCGAACAGCCGCACGCCAAGAGTGGTCTCGAGTTCGCGGATCATCTGGGAGAACGCCGGTTGCGTCATGGCGACCTGGGCGGCGGCCCGGCTGAACGAGGCGCAACGGGCGGCCGCGGTGAAACCTTCCAGTTGGCGAAGTTTAAAATTCATGAAAGCCTTTCATGCGTAAAAATTAACAATCATGAATAAACATCAATTTGTAAGAATAATCGGCGCGCGGTAAGGTCGCAAGCGTTGCAATCGGGCGTGCAACCGCTACAAAACAAACGCCGCGCCGTACCGCCAACGGAGACCCTCATGAGCCGCCTTGAAGGAGTCAGACCAATGCGCAGGAACACCCAGGTCGTGTTGCAGAACAGTGGGGCCCGTCGCCGATGGGTCCTATGGGCGACGGCTTTGCTGGCGGGGGGTGCGTTGATGGCTGGGCTGCGCGCGCAGGCTCAGGGTGCATACCCCGACAAGCCGATCCGCTACGTAGTGGCGGTCGCACCCGGCGGCATCAACGATGTGCTCGCGCGCGCCATCGGCGCCAAGCTGAACGAGGCCTGGGGCCAGCCGGTGATCGTGGATAACCGCCCGGGCGCCGGCGGCAACGTCGGGGCCAATCTGGTGGCGAAGAGCCAGCCGGACGGCTACACCATCCTCAATGCGAGCCTGGGCCACGCGATCAACGTGAACCTCTACTCGAACCTGCCCTACGACCTGCGCAAGGACCTGATGCCGGTGGTGTTCCTCGCGTCGTCGCCGCTCATCATCGGGGTCAACGCCGGGCTGCCGATCAAATCGGTTGCGGAACTGGTCGCCTACGCGAAGAGCAATCCGGTCAACTACGGGTCGGGCGGCGCCGGCTTCATCAGCCACCTGTCGATGGAGGTACTCAAGCGCCAGGCGGGCATCGAGATGACGCACGTGCCCTTCAACGGCGGCGGGCCGGCGGCGATCGCGCTGGCCTCCGGCCAGGTGCAGGTCGTGGCCAACGCGATTCCCGAGCTAATCACGCTGGTGCGGGCCGGACGCGTGCGCGCGATCGCGCTGACGAGCTTGAAGCGTTCGCCATTGCTGCCGGAAGTCGCGACGGCGGGCGAGCAGGGGCTGAAGAACTTCGAAATGGGTAACTGGGTCGGCGTGCTGACCCGCGCGGGCACGCCGCAGCCGATCGTGAACAAGCTCGCGGCCGAAATCGACCGCATCCTGCAGATGCCCGACGTGAAGGACAGGCTGGTCGCGCAGGGCTTCGACGTAGCCGGCGGAACGCCGGAGCAGTTCGCGAAATTCCTGAATGCAGAAATCGACCGCTGGGGCAAGGTGGTCAAGGAAACCGGCGCCCGCGTCGACTGACGCGTTCGTCGTTCGTCAATACCGTAGGAGTGGCAGCAGCATGAGCGGTTACTGGATCGGCATCGATACCGGCGGCACCTTCACCGATCTGGTGCTGGTGGCGCCTGAACGGGGGCGCTGGCATTACCACAAGGTCCCGACCTTCACTGCGGACCCGGCGAAGTGCATCCTCGATGGCGTCGCGGAACTGCTGCAGCTGGCGGCCGTGAAGCCCGCGGAGGTGGATTTCCTCGTGCTCGGTACCACGCTGGCGACCAACGCGGTGCTCGAAGGCAAGTGGGCGCGCACCGGGCTCATCACTACGCGGGGTTTCCGCGACGTGCTGGAGCTGGCGAGGCAGCGGCGGCCGCACTACTTCAACCTCGACGTGCCGAAGCCGATGCCGCCCACGCCGCGCGACTGCAGTCTGGAGGTCGGCGAACGGCTCGCGGCCGACGGCAGTGTGGTGCGTCCGCTGGACGAGCAGGCGGTAGCCGATGCGGTGCGCATCCTGAAGGACAAGAAGGTGGAAGCAATCGCCATCTGTTTCCTGCACAGCTACCAGAACGACGCCCACGAGAAGCGCGCGGCGGAGATCGTGCGCGCGCAGTGGCCCGAGGTCTACCTGTGCACGTCCTCGGAGGTGCTGCCGGAGTTCCGCGAGTTCGAACGCTGCGCCTCGACCGCGGTCAACGCCAGCCTCATGCCCATCATGGACCGTTATCTGGAGCGCTTCGGCAACGGCACGCGCGCGCTGGGCATCCCGTCCACGCCGCGCGTCATGCAGTCGAACGGCGGCGCGGTCACGCCGGCCGCCGTGCGCAAGCTGCCGATCAACACCTTCTTTTCAGGTCCTGCCGGCGGCGTGATCGGCAGCGTGGGTGTCGGCACGCAGACCGGCATCACGAACCTCATCACCTTTGACATGGGCGGCACCAGCACGGACGTGTGCCTGATCAAAGAAGGCGAGCCTTCCAAGAAGAGCCAGCGCGAGATGGGCGGCTTTCCGGTGCGCACGCGCACCATCGACATCCACACCATCGGTGCCGGCGGCGGCAGCATCGCCTGGATCGACGCCGGCGGCCTGTTGAAAGTGGGACCGAAAAGCGCCGGCGCCTATCCGGGCCCGGCGGCGTACGGGCGTGGCGGCACGCTGCCGACCGTGACGGACGCCAACGTCGTGCTCGGGCGACTCAATCCGAAATCGCTGCTCGGCGGCCGCATGGACATGCATCCGGACAAGGCGCGCGCCGCGATCGAAACGTTGAGTGGTCCGCTGGGCATCGACGCGGTGGAGATCTCCGCCGGCATCCTTGAAATCGTCAATGTGAACATGATGGGCGCGGTGCGGGTGATCTCCGTCGAGCAGGGCGAGGATCCGCGCGACTTCACGTTCGTGGCCTACGGCGGTGCGGGCCCCCTGCATGCAACGGATGTCGCCCGCACCATGGGCATCCGCCGCGTGCTGGTGCCGCCGCGCCCTGGTCTGCTGTCGGCGCAGGGCCTGCTGTTTGCAGACCAGCGCGGCGATTTCAGCCTCACGCGTCTGTTGGTGGCCGATGCAGCTGCGTTACCGACAATCAACGCCGGCTTCGACGAGCTGAAACAGCGCGCCGCGGCGTGGCTCGCCGGCGAGGCTGTACCGGGGGCTGTCGCGGACTACGAATGGCAGGCGGACCTGCGCTACGTGGGCCAGAACTTCGAACTGATCCTGCCGGTGGACGAGGGCCGCCTCGAGGCAAAGTCGCTGGCCGTGCTGCAGAATCGCTTCCACGCGCGGCACAAGGACTTCTACGGCTACGACATTCCCGGCCAGCCCGTGGAACTCGTCAACCTGCGCGTGTCGGTGACGGTCCGGCGCGAACGGCCCAGGACCGAAACGCTTGCACCGGGCGCGGCGGCGACCGCGGCCGAAACGGGGCGCCGCCCGGTCTGGTTCGCCGACACGGGCTTCGTGGATACGCCGGTGCTCGACCGCGATCTCCTGCAATGCGGTGCGGCGTTCACCGGGCCGGCGATCGTCGAGCAGATGGACACCACCACCGTCATTCCGCCGCAGGCGAAGGTCAATCTCGACGCCGGCGGTTACCTGCACATTGAAGTGGCGCCGGTTGCCGACGCCGCAGCCGCCAAGGAGGCCAGGACATGGGCCACAGCACCGATTCAATAAGGGCCGAAGTCGTCGCGCGTTACCTGCTTGCGACGGCCGAGGAGATGGGCGCCACGCTGATGCGCACGGCGTTTTCGCCGAACATCAAGGAACGCGCCGACTGCTCGACGGCGATCTTCGACCGTGCGGGCGAGGTCGTGGCGCTGGCGCAGCGCGTGCCGATCCACCTCGGATCGATGGTGGGCGCGGTGGACGCCATGCTGAAACGCTTCCCGCGTAGCGAGATCAAGCCGGGCGACATGTTCATGGCGAATGATCCGTACAACGGCGGCGGCACGCATCTGCCCGACGTCAACGTGATTTCCCCGGTGTTCTTCGAGGGCGAGATCGTGGCCTTTGTCGCCAACATCGCGCACCACGCGGACGTCGGCGGCATGGTGCCGGGCTCGGAAGCGGCCGTGTGCAACAGCATCTTCCAGGAAGGGTTGCGCATCCCGCCGGTGCGCATCATGCGCGAAGGTGAGCTTAACCGCGACGTGCTGGACATCTTCCTGCTCAACTCGCGCACGGGCGACGAACGCCTGGGCGATCTGCGGGCGCAGTTTGCATCCAACACCGTGGGCGCGCGCAGCGTGACCGCGCTGTTCGCCCGCTACGGCGCGGCGGAAGCGCACGACGCCATCGCGACCTACCTCGATTTCACGGAGCGGCGTTTCGCCGCCGCCATATCCAAGCTGCCTTCAGGTACGTATGTCGCAGAGGATTTCCTCGACGGCAACGCGGAAGGCGAGAAGGCGCGCATCCGTCTGGCGCTGACCATCACCCCGGGCAAGATGCATTTCGATTTCGCCGGGACCGATCCGCAGTTGAACACCGCGCGCAACATTCCCTACCGCGCGCTGCTCGCCACCATCTACACGGTGGCGAAAAGCCTGCTCGATCCCGACGTGCCGGCCAATGCCGGGTACTACCGCACGATCACCGTGGATGCGCCGCCGGGCAGTCTCGTCGGTCCGGTGCCGCCGGCGGCG
>CAZXNF010000041.1:0-596 GCA_964641785.1 uncultured Streptomycetaceae bacterium
ACAAGGTGTCTTCCGGGGGCGCGGACGTCGGGGCGATCGGGCGCACGCTGGAGACGCTGCTGGGCGGGCGTCAGGTCACGCGCTTCAAGCGCGAGGGCAAGCAGTACGACGTCATCGTGCGCCTGGAGGAGCAGGAGCGCCGCCAGCCGACGGATCTCACGTCCATCTTCGTGCGCGCCAAGGACGGCAACCTCGTGCAATTGTCCAACCTCGTCAAGCTGCGTGAGACGGTCGCCCCCAAGGAGCTCAACCACTTCAACCGGCTCCGTGCCGCGATCATCTCGGGCAACGTCGCGCCGGGCTACACGCTTGGCGAGGCACTGGCTTTCCTCGAAAAGGCCGCAGCCGAGGAATTCGCCGGCGCCGCGCAGACGACGCTGGATGGGCAGTCACGCGAGTATCGGGAATCGGGGCAGCAGCTCGCGGTGATTTTCGTCCTGGCGCTGGCCTTCATCTACCTCGTGCTCGCGGCGCAGTTCGAGAGTTTCATCGATCCGTTCATCATCATGCTCACGGTACCGCTCTCCGCGGTCGGCGCCTTGCTCGCGCTCAAGCTCACCGGCGGCACGCTCAACGTCTACAGCCAGATCGGGCTG
>CAZXNF010000041.1:606-5219 GCA_964641785.1 uncultured Streptomycetaceae bacterium
CGCAGTTCGAGAGCTTCGTCGCGCCCTTCATCATCATGCTGACAGTGCCTCTCGCCATGACCGGGGCGCTTGCCGCGCTGTTCCTGCTGGATTTCTGGAAAGGATCCGGCGGCACGCTCAACGTCTACAGCCAGGTGGGGCTCATCATGCTGGTGGGCCTCATCACCAAGCACGGCATCCTGATCGTCGAGTTCGCGAACCAGTTGCGGGAGCAGGGCAGGGAGCAGCTCGAGGCGGTGCTCGAAGCCGCCACGCTGCGCCTGCGGCCGATCCTGATGACTACCGGCGCGATGGTGCTCGGCGCGGTGCCGCTGGCGATCGCGACCGGTGCGGGTTCGGAAGCGCGGCGGCCGATTGGCTTCGTGATCGTCGGCGGGCTGCTGCTCGGCACACTGCTCACGCTCTATGTCATTCCCTGCGCCTATATGCTGCTGTCCGGGCGGCGCCGGCCCGCGGATGACGAGCGGCAGCCGGTTGCCGGCGCGGATGCGACACGTCCCGCCCCGGCCGACCCGGTTCGACACTGAGCGCTTTGTCGAACCCCGTCGCGCTGCGGGGTTGAATTCACTGCCGGCGGCCGCAGCTTGACGGGGCGCATGTCGCCCCTGCTTCGCTCAGCCGCGGCGCCCACGCGGCGCGATCTGGCTGCACGTGGAACCGCCCGCCGCGCCCACCCGATTTTTTCCTCCTGACCCAACTGCGAAAGCCCCACCATGACGACGCTCTTCACGCCCATCGCGCTCGGCGACCTCACGTTGCCCAACCGGATCTTCCTCGCACCACTGACGCGGATGCGGGCGGTGCCCGGCAATGTTCCCCACGCCCTGAACGCCACCTACTATGCCCAGCGCGCGTCTGCGGGGCTGATCGTCAGCGAAGCGACGCAGGTGTCCCCACAGGGCCTCGGCTACCCGAACACACCGGGCGTACATACGGCGGAACAGGTCGCGGGCTGGCGGCAGGTGACCGATGCCGTGCATGCGAACGGGGGCCGCATGTTCCTCCAGTTGTGGCACGTCGGCCGCATCTCGCACACCTCGCTGCAGCCGGGCGGTGCGCTCCCCGTGGCGCCGTCCGCGATCGCCGCGAAGGGCGACGCCGTGACACCCGCCTGCATGAAGCCCTTCGAGACGCCGCGCGCGCTAGAGCTCGCGGAGATTCCGGGCCTCGTCGACAGCTACCGCCAGGGCGCGCAGAACGCGAAGGACGCGGGCTTCGACGGCGTGGAGGTACACGGGGCGAATGGTTATCTCCTGGACCAGTTCCTGCAGGACGGCAGCAACCGCCGCACCGACGCCTACGGCGGGAGCATCGAGAACCGCGCGCGGCTGTTCCTGGAAGTCGTGGATGCCGCGATCGGCGTGTGGGGCAAGCAGCGCGCGGGCGTCCGGCTGTCGCCGTACGGCACCTTCAACGACATGCAGGACAGCGATCCGGTGACGCTGTTCAGCCACGTGCTCGCCCAGCTCGCGGCGCGGGGCATCGCCTACGTGCATCTGATCGAGCCGCGGGCCACGAGCGTGGGCGGTTCGGACGACGTGAACGCGGAGGCGCCGCTGACGACGGCACTGTTCCGCAAGGCCTTCCCCGGCGTGCTGATCGGCGCCGGCGGCTACACCTTCGATCTCGCCCGCGCGGCAGTGGCGGCCGGCACCGTGGACGCGGTGGCTTTCGGACGCCTGTTCCTCGCGAATCCGGATCTGCCCAGGCGTTTCGAGACCGGGGCCCCGCTCAACCGCTACGATCGCAAGACCTTCTATGGCGGCGGCGCGAAGGGCTATACGGACTATCCGGCGCTCGCGGCGTGACCGCGGACGGCTGACTTGCTGGTGGCTGAAGCGGCGATTGCCTAGAATCGTGTGCTTCGGTTTACGGCCTTGAAAGGGCACATACCTCATGGAGCAGATGACCGGCCTGCTGACCCAGCACGGCCTCGCGCTGGTGTTCCTCAACGTGTTCCTCACGCAGGCGGGAGCACCGGTGCCCGCGGTGCCGATCATGATCGTGGCCGGTGCGCTGTCCGCGAGCGGGAATTTTTCACCCGGTGCGGTGGTGGCCATGGCGGTGATCGCCTCGCTGTTGGGCGACGCCATCTGGTACGCCGGTGGGCGCCTCTACGGCCACCGCGTGCTGAAGACCTTGTGCCGCATATCGATCGAGCCTGACTCCTGCGTGAAGCAGACCGAAGGCATCTTCGAGCGCTGGGGGGCGCTGTCGCTGCTGGTCGCGAAGTTCGTGCCCGGTTTCTCGACCGTGGCGCCGCCGCTGGCGGGTGCCATGCGGCTGGGCGCGGTCCGTTTCGTGCTCTACAGCGCGGCGGGCGCCGCCCTGTGGGCAGGTGTTGCGGTCGCGGCGGGCGTCGTGTTCGCCCGCGAAGTCGACTGGCTGCTCGTCTGGCTGACCGACATGGGCGGCAAGGCGGCGCTGGTCGTGGGTGGCGCGTTCGCGCTGTTCATCTGCTACAAATGGTGGGAGCGTCGGCGCTTCATCCGGAAGCTGCGCATGGCCCGCATTTCGCCGGACGAACTCTATGGGCTTCTTCATCAAGGCGCCGCGCCCGTGATCCTGGACGTGCGTTCCAGGGGCGCGCGCGAGATCGATCCCCGCCGCATTCCCGGTTCGCGGCCGGTGGACCTTGCAGCGCCCGAGCGCGAACTCGCGGGCGTGCCGCCGGAATACGAGGTGGTCGTCTATTGCACCTGACCGAACGAAGCCAGCGCGGCGCGTGTCGCCCGCCTGCTGATGAACAAGGGCTACCGCCGCGTGCGGCCGCTCGACGGCGGCCTGGATGCGTGGGCCGGGGCGGGCCATCCGGTGGAAGTCATCGTGACGACCGCTGAATAAAAAGGGAGCATCAGACCATGACGCCAGCGCTGGAAAACCTGCTGATCCGTTTCGGGCCGCTCGCGGCGCGTGTGCTGCTCGCCCAGCTGTTCGTTATCTCGGGCACCGGCAAGCTCTTCAACTTCACGCAGATGGCGGCGTTCATGTTCAACAAGGGACTACCGGCGTCCGAGGCGCTGCTCGTGCTGGTCATCGTGCTCGAAATCGGCGGCGGGTTGCTGCTGGTGGCGGGGCTGCGCGTGCGCTGGGTCGCCGCGGCGCTGATCGGTTTCACGCTCGCCGCAAGCTTCGTGTTTCATCCATTCTGGGCCGTCGAGCCGGACAAGGTCACCTTCGAACTCAACAACTTCATGAAAAACCTGGCGATCATCGGCGGCATGTTGTACGTGATGGTCTTCGGCGCGGGCCCGCTCTCCCTCGACGCCAGTCTCGCGGCGGACGCTGCTCCGCCTGGGAAGAGGTGAGGTCTCAGGACTGAGGACTAAGGTGTCATACTTTCCTCTCGGTCCTCAGTCCTCAGTCCTCAGTCCTCAGTCCTCAGTCCTCACCCCCCGCCTCATCACCATGAACAAATCCGCCATTACCGCCACCCCCATCCACGACCTGCTCGCCCGCCGCTGGAGCCCGCGCGCCTTCGACGCCGCGAAGCCCGTTTCGCGGGAGCAGATGGCCTGCCTGATGGAAGCCGCGCGCTGGGCGCCGTCGTGCAGCGGCGACGAACCGTGGCGCTATCTGGTGTGGAACCGGGCGGAGGATCCCGCCGGCTGGCAGCAGGCCTTCGATTGCCTCGCGCCCGGCAACCAGGCGTGGGTGACGAACGTGCCGGTGCTGTTCCTCGCCTGCGCGGGCAGCGCTTTCGGCTTCAACCAGAAGCCCAACCGCTGGGCGCAGCACGACACGGGGGCCGCGAGCATGAGCCTCGTGCTGCAGGCGACAGCACTCGGCCTGGCCGCGCACCAGATGGGTGGGTTCAGCGCGGACAAGGCGCGCGCCGCGTTCGGCATTCCCGACGATTACACGCCGATGGCCATGATCGCGGTCGGTTATCAGGCGGGTCCGGACGTGCTGCCCGACGACGTGAAGGCCAAGGAAGTGGCGCCGCGCAAACGGCGGCCGCTGGCGGAGTGCTTCTTCGCCGGCGCCTGGGGGCAGCCGGCGTTGAAGTAGGGCGCCATGTTCAGGCCAGCCTGACTGTCCCGATCAGCTCACGCACGTCCGTCGTATCCAGCTTGCCGATGCAGGCCAGCGCCTCGGCCGCCTGCGCCGCCGGCAGCACGCCCGCGCAGCACTCGTTGAATTTTTCCGTAATGTCGTCCCACGAGGCGGGCAGCTCGGGCCAGCCGCGCGCATGCGAGCGTGCGGCTTTCACCTCCCGGCCGTCCCTCAGACGCACCGTCAGCCGCATTTCGCCCCAGTTCACGCCGTCGCCCCACTGGCCGCGGTGCGCCTTGAAGTCGTCGGGTACCCGGACGTCGACCTTCTGCATCAGCGCCTGCACGTCCGCGCGCCGCACGCGTTCGTCCGTGTACTGCGGCAGCCCGGCATGGCGGTCGATGAGCGCCACCGCCATGCTGTAGGGCGGGCAGAAGCGCGCCTTGTGCCCGTCGTCGGCCTGGCGGTAGGAGCCGATGGACATGACCTGCGGCGTGCATTCGAGCGCGATGCGCTCCACCGCCTCGGCCTTGAGGTCGTGCTCGCGCGCGAGGTCGATCATGCCGTCGATGGCGTCGGCAACTACGACCTCGCGAAGATGGAGGAAGGGCTCGGCA
>CAZXNF010000041.1:5229-13056 GCA_964641785.1 uncultured Streptomycetaceae bacterium
GCCCGGATGGAAACGCACCACCGTCACGTTGTCGCCGAGCTGCCAGCTCGTGCCGAGCCCTTCCTCCATCTTCGCGAGGTCGTAGTTGCCGACGCCATTGAAGGTGTCCGCCATGCCGAAGCGGTCGTGGCCGGCGATGCCGTCTTCAACCCCCTCGATGATGTCCGGGTCGACTTGGTAGCCGCGCGCGGCGAGCAGCGCCGCGAAGAGGCCGCAGCGGACGCCGTGGCCCACGTGGAAAGGCTTGCCCATGGAGCCGACGTTCTTGCGCAGCCCGGACGCTTCCGAGGCGGCGAGGCCGATCGCCATGCGGGTGGCGAGTGTGTCGAAGCCCATCATGCGACCGCCGGCCACCGCCACGCCGATCGCGCCGAGGATGCCGTTCGGGTGCCAGCCGCGGTCGAACAGCCACGGCCGCAGCCCTTTCGCCACCTGGCTGGCGACCTGGAAGCCGATCGCGCAGGCTTCGAGCATCTTCCGGCCGGACAGTCCCAATTGCTCGGCCAGCGCCAGCGTGCCGGGCACCATGGAGACGTTCAAGTGCGTGACCATGCGCGTGTAATCGTCGTATTCGAGGGCGTGGGCCGAGGTGCCGTTGACGTAACCGGCCAGTTCCACCGACGTGCGGTCCGCGTGGCCGACGATGCTCGCCTGCGGATGGCCCCCGAGGTGACGTGCCAAGTCGAGCGCGATCGCCGACGCCGGATGGCGCGAGCCGGCCACCATGACGCCGAGCGTGTCCAGGTAGCGCAGCTTCGCCGCATCGAAGACCTGCGGGGGGATGGCCGTGCCCGGCGTTTCAACAGCGAAACGTGCTAGCCTTTCGGTAATGCCCATGCGTTGTCCTTTGCTTCCTTTCCGGTTTTCGATTCCGCTGCAGCGCCCGAGCTCGCGGCCCGGCCGCTCACTCCACTTCCACTAATAACGATCAGGTTTCAAATGGTCAAGCATTCCCTCGCCCTGGCTGCCGCGTTACTGGCCGCAGCAACATCCCTTAGCGGCTTCGCGCAGGACTATCCCTCGAAGCCGATCCGCCTGCTGGTGGGCTTTACGCCGGGCGGCGCCGCGGACGGTTCCGCGCGTGCGCTGACGCGAAAAATGGGCGAGGCGATGCGCACGACCTTCGTCATCGAGAATCGCCCGGGCGCCGGCGGCAACATCGCGGCGGAGACCGTCGCCCGGGGAACCCCGGACGGCTACACGCTGTTCTGGGGCAGCGTGGGCCCGCTGTCGGTGAGCGCGGCCCTCGGCGTCAAGCTGCCCTACGATGTGTTCCGCGATTTCGCACCGGTCGGCCTGGCGGTGACCTCCTGCAACATCCTCGCCACGCGGGCGAATGCCAAGGCCGACAGTCTGGGCGACGTCATTACTCTGGCGAAGGCGAAGCCCGGGCAGTTGAACTACGCCTCGCAGGGCCTGGGTTCGACGGGACACCTGGCGGGCGAACTGCTGCGGTCCATGACCGGCGTCGATATCGTGCATGTCCCGTACAAGGGTGGCGCCGAGGTCATCACCGCGCTGCTCGGCAGCGAGGTCGAACTCGCCTTCGTCAGCGTCACCGCGTTAAAGGGGGTCGGCGTCGGCCGCATGAAAGCCCTGGCCGTGACCTGTGGCCGGCGCGATCCCGGCGTGCCCACGGTGCCGACGTTCGCGGAAGCGGGTGTTACGGGCTACGACGCAAGCTTCTGGTATGGGCTGCTGGCGCCGCCGCGCACGCCGCCCGCCATCGTGGCGCGGCTCAACACAGAGTTGCGTGCCGCGCTGGCGGACAAGGCCATCGCCCAGTCGCTGGAAACGCAGGGACTGATCGCCGCGCCTTCCAGCCCCGAGGAATTCACGAAACTGATCCGCGCCGATTTCGACAAATGGAAGCGGACCTTCGCCGGACGCACCGACAAGGTCCAATAGCGCGACATCCGGAAAAACAAAACCCTCATGGCCGGCGGCCATGAGGGCGGGAATTACGGGAACGGATGTGCGGGCTACTGGATGCCCATCGCTGCTTTCGCGATGGTACCGCTGGCTACCGCGTTGGGATCTTCCTCGTTCGGAAAGTTGAATTCGAGTTTGGTGCCGACAGGGTCGTGCAGAAAGAACTGGTAGCCCGCGTTCGGCACGTTCTGTTCCTCGTACTTCACACCCATTTTTTTCAGGTGCTCGCGGAAGGGCACCACGCCGGTGGCCGCAAACGCGACATGATCGAAGGTTGCGTTGTGCTTTTCGCCCGCGAACTGACTCTTGGGAAAGCGCGCACCGACGTGGATCAGGGGCTCGTCGCCGCTGTAGAGCCAGGCGCCGGCAAACGGGAAGTTCGGCCGGTAGCCGGATTTCATACCCAGCACCTCGCCGTAGAATTTCTCGATCGCGGGCAGGTCCTCGGGCGCGCAGCGGATGTTGACGTGCAGCAGGCTGACTTTCATGGGCATCCTCCTCCGAAAAGCGTAACCCGGATTATCGCGCGGCAGACGGCGCCGTCAATGCGGCTCGCGTTTCAGCGGCACTACCAGCAGCCGGTCCGTCAGCGCGATCGCCACGGCCGACAGCAGGAAGGTGATATGGATGACCACCTGCCACATGATGGTTTTCTCGTCGAGATGCTCGGTGTTGATGAAGGTCTTGAGCAGGTGTATGGACGAGATGCCGATGATGGCGGTGGCGAGCTTGACCTTCAGCACCGAGGCGTTGACGTGTGAGAGCCACTCCGGCTGGTCCGGATGCCCCTCCAGACGCAGGCGCGAGACGAAAGTCTCGTAGCCGCCGACGATCACCATGATCAGCAGGTTGGAGATCATGACCACGTCGATCAGGCCCAGCACTACCAGCATGATGGTGTTTTCGTTGAGCCGGATGCCGGTGAGCGGTCCCGCTACTTCGCACCCCGGGGTCTGCGGCTGCACGTTGCAGGTGATCGCGCGGATCGCGCTGTCCATGCCGAAGGCCGCCTCGATCAGGTGGATCAGCTCAGCCCAGAACATGTAGACATACACGCCCTGCGCGACGATGACCCCAGGTAGAGTGGCAGCTGCAGCCAGCGGCTGGCGAAGATGATCGCGGGCAGCGGGCGGGTGCGGGCGTAGGTGATATCGCCTTCGCGATCGTGTTTGGGCATGTATGCAGAACCGGGCAGAGGGCGGGGCGGGAGTCTAACATCGGCTTTCGGGCGCGGTGATGACGGTGCGCGGCGCCACTTGTAGCGGTCGCGGCTTTGTCCTAGCCTCGGGAATGACTTTCTCTACGCCTTTGCGGCGCATCGGTTTCCCGTGACCACACCCGACTTCCCCCTTGCCCGCCGCGCGGCCGAGATCCGGCCCTTTCACGTCATGGAACTGCTCGCGCGCGCGAAGCAGCTCGAGCGCGAGGGTCGCGACATCGTCCATATGGAAATCGGCGAGCCTGATTTCCTGACGCCGGCCTCGGTGTGCGAGGCGGGCATCCGCGCGATCCGCGAGGGCCATCATTTCTACACGCCCTCGGCCGGCATTCCCGAACTGCGCGAAGCGCTCGCGGACTACTATCGACGGCGTTACGGCGTGACGGTCGCGCCCGAACGCATCATCATCACCTCCGGTTCGTCGGGCGCGCTGATGCTCGCGATGGCGCTGCTGGTCAACCCTGACGACCGCGTGCTGATGGCCGACCCGGGCTATCCGGCCAACCGCAATTTCGTGCGGGCGATGGGCGGCGAGGCGCTGGAAGTGGCGGTTGGCGCGGACACCGGTTTCCAGCTGACGAACGCGCTGGTCGCCGCGCACTGGCGCAGCCGCACGGTCGGTGTGCTGCTCGCCTCGCCGTCGAACCCCACCGGTACCCTGGTCCCGCCGGCCGAGCTGGCCGCCATTGCGCGCACCGCGGCCGAACGGCACGCTGCGCTCATCGTGGACGAGATCTACCACGGCCTGGTCTACGAGGGCGAAGCGCCGACGGTCGCCGGCCTGTCCGACGAGGCCTTCGTCATCAACAGCTTTTCCAAGTTCTTTAACATGACCGGCTGGCGGCTGGGCTGGATGATCGCGCCGCGCCGCTACCTGCGGGAGATCGACAAGCTGTCGCAGAACATCTACCTCTCCGCGCCGGCCGTCTCGCAGCACGCGGCGCTCGCGGCGTTACAGCCGGCGGCGCTGGCGGTGTTCGACGAACGGCGCGGGGAGTTCCGCAGGCGCCGCGACTTCCTGGTGCCAGCGCTGCGCGCGCTGGGCTTCGACATTCCGGTCACGCCGCAGGGCGCGTTCTACGTGTACGCGGGTTGCGAACGGCTCACCGGCGACAGTTTCGCGTTCTGTCGCGACCTGCTGGAACAGGCCGGTGTGGCGATCACGCCTGGCGCCGACTTCGGCAACCACCACCCGGAGCGCTACGTGCGCTTCGCCTACACCTGCGCGATACCGAAGCTCGAGGAGGGCGTGCGGCGGATCGCCCTGTTCCTTGGCCGGCGATAGTGCTTGTGCGAAGCCCGCCGGGGGGCTAAGGTGGATGTGGGTTTGCATGTGCCCGTCGGCACCACCCGTTTTCGATCGTTGCTTCTTCAGTCGGCTGCAGCGCAGGGCTTTCCCGGCAGTGCGGGTTGCTCCGCCCCCTGCAGCCGGGCGAACGCCCTTCCGGAAGGTTTCCTCCCCCTTGGGCCGACGCACGGCGCGTGCGTCATATTGGCGCGCGCGTGTCACGCACCTGATTGCGCGCGCGTCCGTTTCCGCAGCCGTTCGAGCGGGAGCCCGGACCGTGGTACGTCCACCGGAGAATTAGATGGAAAAGAACCAGGCCCCGCCGGCAGTCGCGACCGAAGTTTCACCCGCAGTACGGATCATCAAGCGTGCGGGCCGGATGCTCGTATTCTTTCTGACTGCGGGATACGCCTATCCCAACGTGTGGATCGAGGGCCTAGACCCCACCGCCATTCAGGCCAAGACCGAAGGCGACCTGTACAAAAACAAGAAAAAATAGCGATTGGCACAGACGCCGGCCGCGTGCCGGCGTCTGCTGCCTATTGCAGCGCTCTCGCCAGCAGCGATGCGCCAGAGAGCGCGAGCACCACCCCCATCACTTGCAGCAGGCGCGCGCGCGGCAGGGTGACGTGCAGGTGATGCCCGAGCCACAGACCCGCCAGCATCGGCACCACGAGCACCGCCGCGGCGACCAGCAGCCAGTCCTGCGCGAATACGCCGGTCGCCGCGAACAGCACGATGCGGGCGCCGGTGCTGACGACGAAGACTACCGCCATGGTCGAGCGCAACTGGGCCGCGTTCAGCCCGCGGGCGTTGAGGTAGATGACGAAGATCGGTCCCGCCGCGCCGAACAGCGCGGCGACCACGCCGCCGACGAGGCCGGTCGGGACCGACCACCAGCGGGTCAGCCGCACCTGCGGTTCGCGCCCGCGCAGGAGGTGCAGCCCGTACCCCAGCACAAACACGCCCATCGCCACCGCCAGCCATTCCGCCGGCAGACGCACGAAGATGAACACGCCCAGCACGACGCCCGCCACCATGACCGGCAGCAGCCACGCCAGTTCGTCTTTTGCGATGGTGTCGCGGAACTTCAGGCCCTGGCGCAGCGCCGCGGCAAAGTCGAGCAATACGAACATCGGAATCGCGAACTTGATCGGCAGCAGATGCGCGATCAGCGGCACCGCGAGGATGGTCGAGCCGAAGCCCGTGATGCCGAATACGGTGAACGCGCCGAGCACGATGAGCGGCACGAGGAGCAGGGTTTCGGGGGGAAAGGGCACGGCGGAGGGCGAGACGAGTGTAGGCATTAGAATACCGGCTTTCTCCAGGTTGACTTTTCTCCGTCATGCTGATCGTTTCCAGCCGCCGCGCCGCCGCATGACCGAAACGACCGTGATCGTGGTGCGCCACGGCGAAACCGAGTGGAATCGCGAGCGCCGCATGCAGGGGCAGCACGACAGCAGCCTGTCCGCGCTCGGCCGCGAGCAGGCGCGGCGCCTCGGCGAGCGCCTGAAGCACAGTGCGTTCCAGGCCCTCTACGTCAGCGACCTCAAGCGCGCGCTCGATACGGCACGCCCGGTCGTCGATCTGGCACCGGTCGAGCCGGTGGTGGATCCGCTCCTGCGCGAGCGCGCCTTCGGCATCTTCGAGGGCCTGACCGCCGAGGACATGAAGGGGCAGTACCCGGACGAATATGCGCGCTTCAAGACACGCGACCCGGACTACAGCGTGCCCGGCGGGGAGTCCGCGCGCGCCTTCCACCAGAGGGTGGTCGCCTGGTACGAGGCGATGGCGGCGCGGCATGCGGGCGAGACGGTGGTCACCATCACGCACGGCCAGGTGCTGGCGAGCCTGTTCCGGCACGCGCAGGGCATAGACCTTGCCGCACCGCGTACTTTCGAGCTGTACAACGCGGGCCTCAACACCTTCGTGCGCGACGTCGCCGGCTGGCGCGCCACGACCCTGAACGACATCCGCCACCTCGGCGACGACGCGCTGACCTGGGCCTGAGTGGGCATGAGCCGCGAAGCCGTCGTCCTGGTGCACGGCCTGTGGATGCACGGCGTGGTCATGACGCCGCTCGCGCGTCGCGTCGCGCACCACGGCTACGATGCCCGCACGTACAGCTATCCCTCGGTCAGGCTCACGTTGACCGAAAACGCGGACCGCCTCGCGGCTTTCGTGGAGGCGCTCGCGGTGCCTGCGGTGCATTTCGTCGCGCACAGCGCGGGCGGGCTGGTGACGCTGACCGCGCTGGACCGCCATCCGCACTTGCCGCCCGGACGGATCGTGCTGCTGGGCGTGCCCTATGGCGGCAGTCTCGCCGCCGAGAATCTGCTGACGTGGCAACTCGGCAGCGTTGCGGTCGGGCACGGCATGCTGGGCCGCACGGTGCGCGACTGGCTCGCGCTCGCCTCGCGGCCGGTTCCTGCGCACGAAACTGGTGTCATTGCCGGTCGTGTGGCGTTCGGCATCGGTCGCGCGGTCGCGCCGCCGCTGCCGGAAGAGAATGATGGCATCGTCGGCCTGTCCGAAACCGCGGTGCCGGGCATGCGCGAACGGCTGGTGCTGGACGTGAGCCACTCCGGAATGCTGGTGTCGTCGGCGGTGGGGCAGGCGGCCTGCGCCTTTCTCCACACGGGGCACTTTCCCGCATGACGCCGCAGCGCCTGGCGGCGGGAGCGCTGTGCGCGTTGCTCGCGGGCTGCGCGGACCTGGGCTACTACGCGCAGTCGGTGAGCGGGCAGTTGTCCGTGCTGTCGGCGCGGCAGCCGATCGCGGAGGTGATCGCCGATCCCGCGACGGACCCACAGCTGGCGGCGCGCCTGAAACTGGCGCTGGAGATCCGCGACTATGGGAGCCGCGTGCTCAATCTGCCGGACAACGGCAGCTACCGCAGTTACGCGGACCTCAAGCGCCCGTACGTGGTGTGGAACGTCTGGGCTGCGCCGGAATTCTCGGTGACGCCGCGCCAATGGTGCTTTCCGGTGGCCGGCTGCGTGACCTACCGCGGCTACTTTGCGGAAGCCGCCGCCCGTGCGTACGCCGGAGAAATTGCGGTCGGCGGCGTGGAAACGTTTGTATCGGGGGTGACGGCCTACTCGACGCTGGGCTGGTTCGACGATCCGGTGCTGAACACCTTCGTGCGGCTGCCCGACCACGAGCTCGCGCGGCTGATCTTCCACGAGCTCGCGCACCAGGTGCTGTACGTGAAGAACGACACCACCTTCAACGAATCCTTCGCCACGCTGGTCGAGCAAGAAGGGGTGCGGCGCTGGATGGCGGACACCGGACGCAAGGCACAAACGCCGGCTTTCGAGGCCTCGCAGCGCCGACGCGCGCAGTTCACGGCGATGGCGACGAGCGCGCGCGTGCAACTGGAGGCCCT
>CAZXNF010000042.1:0-13031 GCA_964641785.1 uncultured Streptomycetaceae bacterium
CCGTCGAATGCCGCATCAACGCCGAGGACCCGTACAAGTTCACTCCGTCGCCGGGCCGCATCACTTCTTTCCACATGCCCGGCGGGCCCGGCATCCGCGTCGATTCGCACGCCTACAATGGTTATCTGGTGCCGCCCCACTACGACTCTCTGATCGGCAAGATCATCGCCTATGGCGACACGCGCGAGCAGGCGATCGCCCGCATGGTGATCGCGCTGTCGGAAACCGTGGTGGAGGGCATCAAGACCAACGTGCCGCTGCACCAGGACCTGATGCGCGACGCTGCCTTCCTGCGCGGCGGCACCAACATCCATTACCTGGAACAGAAGCTCGCCAAGATGGCTAAGAGTTCCTAACGGCATGCAACGCGTGTGCGTTTCATGCTGTCAGGATCTCTAGGCGGGACTGAACGCGAAGCGGCGGTCAGCGCGGTGCGGGCTGAGGAACGATCGCGAGCCGCATCAGCATCAGCCGCACCGCCTGCAGTTGCGCCGCGCTCTTCAGGTGATAGTCCGCGCCTGTATAGCCCCACCAGTCCCAGCACCCGCGCGGGTTGAAGACGAAATTCGGGCCGTGCGCAGACCGGCGCCAGCCGTTGCGGGCGATGGTCTGCGGATACAGCACGATCATGCGGTTTGCCGAGGCCCAGCGGTTGTAGCCCGCGTCGCGCACGAAGGTTTCGCCGACGGCCTCCGCGCTCTGGCGGCAGCCGTGGAATGCGACGTGCACGCGGCAGCGCGCACCCGCGCAGGCGTCGGGTATCCACGCGTAACCGGCGGGCGCGAGACTGGCCGCACCGGCATCGCCGTCGAGGAATTCGTTCTGGTCGTAGGCGATCAGCCGGCCGCCGGCGTCGGAGGGGGGCGCGAGCGGACCGTGGATGTGGGCGAGCAATGCGCCCGCCGCGTCGAAGCCGCACTGATTCAGAAAGGGCGGGGCGGTCGTGGCGCAGGCGGCGCCGGTCTCGGCCGTCACCATGGCATGACCCGCTGGCACCTTGGTCACGACCGCGATTTGCGCCGCCGGCACGAAGGCGCGGTAGAAGCGCCGTCCGCCTTCGGTCACCAGCGGGTCCACGGTGCGGTCCTCGCTGCCGGCGAACAGCCAGACCCGGGCGCGCGCGAGGCCGGTGGTCGGATCGATCAGGCCGGTGCCGCCCAGCCCGAGCGCGACGTGGGCGAGCATCTCCGGGGCGGGCAGCCGCCACCAGTCGCGCGGGGTCATGCAGTTCCACAGCGCGGTGCGGAGACTGCCCTGCGCGCAGTAGTACGGCGCGCCGGCGAGCAGGCCGGCGCCGATGACGAAGGACGAGTGCGCCACATGGAACTGCGCGGCCATCGCGGCGCCGGAGGACACGCCGGAGACGGAGGTCTGCGCAAGGTCGGCGCCGAGCGCGGGCAACGGCTCGGCGGCGCGTGCCGCCGGCGCCAGCGCCAGCACGGCGCCGAGCAGCGCGAATCCGCGCCAAAAGGATTTCCCGCGGTCCATGATGGCCGCTACGATAACCCTCCCGGGGCCGCGCACCAACGCGGCCCGCATTCTTCGTTCGCAATGTTCCTGCCGACATGCCCTGGACCGCTGTTTCGCTGACCGTTCCCACCGATACCGCCGACGCGCTGTCGGATGTGCTGCTGGCGGCAGGTGCCCTGGCTGTCGATGTGAGCGACGCGGACGAGGGCACGCCCGAGGAACGCGCGATATACGGCGAACCGGGCGTGCCGGCTGAGGGCGCTTGGCGGGCGGCGCGTATCGCCGTTCTCTACCCGGCGGAGGCGGACGCGGCGGGCCGCCTGCGGGAGGCGCTGGAGGCTTGCGCACTCGACCCGGAAACACCATTGGCCCAGGCGCAGGTCGAAGATCAGGACTGGGTGCGGCTGACCCAGACCCAGTTCGTCCCGGTATGCATTTCGCCGCGGCTGTGGGTCGTGCCGACCTGGCACACCCCGCCCCATACCACCGCGGTCAATCTCGTCATTGATCCCGGTCTCGCTTTCGGCACCGGCACCCACCCGACCACGCGCCTGTGCCTGCAGTGGCTGGAACGCACGCTGGCCGGCGGGGAAACGGTGCTGGACTACGGCTGCGGCTCGGGCATACTCGCCATCGCCGCGATGAAACTCGGCGCGGGCAGCGCCACCGGCATCGACATCGACCCGCAGGCGCTGGTTGCGGCGCGGGGCAACGCATTGCAGAATCGTGTCCACGTCACGTTCGCGGGGGCAGATCAGCCGCCGCCCGCGCCCGTGGCCATCGTGGTTGCCAACATTCTCGCCAATCCGCTCAAGATGCTCGCTCCCCTGCTCGCTTCGCTGACCGCGCCCGGCGGGCGGCTCGCGCTCGCCGGCGTGCTCGCGCACCAGGCCACGGAAGTGATGGCGGCCTATGCCGGTGCTTTCGCCTTCGATGCGCCGGTGGCGCAGGACGACTGGGTGCTGCTCTCCGGGCGGCGCACCGGGGGTCACGATGCCTGATTCCGCCACCCTCGCCACCCGCTGTCCGGCGTGCGCCACGGCGTTCCGCGCGACGCGCGAGCAACTCGCCGCGCGCCAGGGCCAGGTGCGCTGCGGCCGCTGCCAGCACGTATTCGACGCGTACGCGTATCTCGTCCGCTCGGCGGAGGCGCCGGTTCCGGCGCTGTCACCGCCGCCGTTGCCAGCGGTCGAAAAAGTCCCCGCGCCGCTCATCGAATACAGTGCTTCGGTCAAGGCGGTCGCCGTCCGCTCCGGCGTATCCGATCGCATCGCGCCGGCGCCCGTCGAGGCGCCGCCCTCAGCGCCGGAAGTGCCGCCTGTGCCGGCCATACCGGCGCCGCCGCTGCCCGAGCCTTTCGCGATGCCGGTGAAAGCGGCCCGGCGTTCGGGGCTGTGGACCCTCGGCTGCTGCCTGCTGTTGCTGGCGCTGGGGGCGCAGGCGGCCTATCAGTACCGCGGCGAACTGGCGGCGACGCTGCCCCCCACGCGGCCCTGGCTCGAGGAGGCGTGTCTGGCGCTCGGCTGCACGGTGGGCCTGCCGCAGCAGCCGCGCGCGATCTCGATCGAGGCGTCCGACATGCAGGTCGCCGATCCGGCGCGGCCCGCAGTCATCACGCTGACCGCCACGCTGCGCAACCACGCGCCGACCGCAGTGGGTTATCCGGCGCTCGACATCGTCCTCACCAACACCAAGGACCACACCCTCGCGCGCCGCATCTTCCTGCCCGACGAATACCTCGAACCCGGCGTGAGCGCGCGCGCGGGCTTCGCCGCCAACGCCGAACTCACCGTGCGCCTGACGCTCGACTCGCAGGACCTCGGACCGGCGGGCTTCCGGCTCGATCTGCTGCCGGCGCCCGTGCCGGCGCGGTGAACAGCCCATGACCGCGCCCGCCGACCGCCGCTATGGCACCACCCACGAGTGGGCGTTGCGCGAGGCCGACGGCACGCTCCGCGTCGGTATCACGCACTACGCGCAGGCGCAGCTCGGCGACATCGTCTTCGTGCAGTTGCCCGAGTCCGGCCGCGTGGTGAAGCAGGGCGAGGACTGCGCGGTGATCGAATCGGTGAAAGCCGCGGGCGACGTGCATGCGCCGGTCGCGGGTACCGTGGTCGCGGTGAACACCGTGCTCGCCGACACGCCGGAAAAGATCAACGCAGACCCCTATGCCGCGTGGATCTTCCGGCTGCAACCCGCGGCGCCGGCGGAGTACGATGCGCTGCTCGATGCGGTGGCGTACGTCGGCCAGACGGAAAACGCCGGCTAGAGTTGCCCGCTCCGTGTGTGCGCGGCATACTCGCGCGCTCATCGTTATACCCACCCCTCCCGAGGAGCACAGCATGGCCAACGTCACCCTTGCCGGAAATCCGATCACCGTTGCCGGCAGCTTTCCCGCCGTCGGCGCCGCCGCGCCCGACTTCACACTGACCGCGAAGGACCTGTCCGACGTCACGCTGGCCGCCTACGCCGGCAAGAAGAAGGTGCTCAACATCGTCCCCAGCCTGGACACCCCCGTGTGCCAGACCTCGACCCGCAAGTTCAACGAACAGGCCGGCAGCCTGCCGAACACCGTCGTACTCGTGGTATCCGGCGACCTGCCGTTCGCGATGAAGCGCTTCTGCGAAGCCGAGGGCCTGAACAACGTCGTCACGCTGTCCACCTTCCGCGGCCACGATTTTCACGGCAAGTACGGCGTGGACATCCAGAGCGGTCCGCTGAAGGGCCTGACCGCGCGCGCGGTCATGGTGCTCGACGAGCACAACAAGGTGAAGCACGCCGAGCTCGTGTCCGAGATCAAGAACGAGCCCGACTACGCAGCGGCGCTCGCGGCGCTGAAATAGCCGCCGTCGCTGAAACGGCGGCGCGCTAGACCGCCGACCGTTTCTCAGGGCATCATCCGCGCGCCATGAAGAGTCCCTACAAAGGCAAGACCGGGTTCGCGCGGATCTGGAACGCCCTGTTCTATTCGCTCGACGGGTTCTCCGCCGCGTTCCGCCACGAGGACGCCTTCCGCCAGGAAGTCATCCTCGCGCTGGTCCTGGTGCCGCTCGCGCTCGCGTCGTCCGCGAGCGGCATCGGCAAGGCGCTGATGGTGGCGTCCGTGATGCTGGTGCTGATCGTGGAACTGCTCAATTCGGGAATCGAGGCGATCACCGACCGGGTATCGCTGGAAAACCACGAACTCGCCAAGCGCGCCAAGGACATGGGCAGCGCGGCGGTGATGCTGTCGCTTGCGAACCTGCCGGCAGTGTGGTTGCTGGTGTTGCTCGGATAGCGCTTCAAGGGTTCGGTTTTCGGCGCCTGGCGTGGTGGCCGCGCCCACGCTTTTGCCCCGCGTTCCCCCGGTCTAAGCGTCCTGGCGGTCGCCGATGGGCTGCATCAGTGGCTGTCCCATCCGGATCACACTGCCCTCCCGGACCGCGCCGCACAGGGTGTAGCCCGGCGGCGCGAACACGATGATCGTGGAGCCATGCTCGAACCAGCCCATTTCCTCGCCTTTGCGAAAGCGTGCATCGCACGCAATGCGGTGCGGGCCGCGATAGCGCAGGTGCAGCAGCACATCCAGAAAATGCAGCCGGATGCTGGCCACCAGCACCGCGGCGACCGGCACCAGGGTCACCACCTGATGGTTCGCTTCCAGCCGGGTGCGGATGACCGCACGCTCATTCTTGCAAAACAGTTTTTTCACGCGCTTTAGCGCGACCGGGTTGACGTTCCAGACATCCCCCGAGACGTAGGTCAGGTGTTCGACCCGGCAATCGTGCGGTGCATGAAACCGGTGATACATGCTGGACGTGAGCCGCAGCGTTACATAGCACCCGTTCACGTGGGCGCGCACCAGCTCCGGATCGTCCAGCAGATCGAGCAGCGTATAAGGAAACCCTTTCGCCTGGATCACACGGACGCCGTCCACCGGCCCGCCCGCGCCGACGATCGCGTCGCAGGGGCTCACCAGCACGGCCGGATCGGCGTCCACCGGCCGGGCGCCCTCCTTCAGTTGCCGCGTGAAGCAGTCGTGCAGGCTGACGAACCGCGTTTGCCTGGCCTCCTCCAGATTCAGGTCGGCGAACAGTTTCCAGATGCCGATGGACAGGTCGCGCACGAGCGGGTGCTCGATCCGGCTGAACCGGCCCATGATTCGCGTCAGCCATTGGCGTGGAATCCGGTTGGTCAGCAGAAAGTTGAGGTCTTCCTGCTGGATCACGCGGGAAACAAGCGAGCGAATCGTCATGAGGCTGTAAAGAAGCCGGCGTAGGGTGCAGCTCGGGTGAACCCGTGAGCGACAAATTCGTGTGGTGGATGCTCGGCGCGACCGCGCTGGCAGTGGCGCTGCCGAAACTCAGTACACGGCTCGCGCTGTCCCGGGCCAAGCACCGGTCGCTCGCCGGGCATTCGCGGATGGCGCGCCGGCTCGCCGCGTTTATTCCGTTCTACGAGTACGACGGGGAGAGATTCTTCCGCTCCGATGACGCGCCCGCCGAGATTGCCGCGCGCCGTCAGGCGGGCTTCCTGCGGCTGTCGGGACTGTTCCGTGCGCGTTTTGCCGAGTCCGTGCGAGTGACCGCGGAGACCGCGGACGGCCTCTCGGATCTCCAGTTCACGAGTGCCTACCGCGTCCCCTTCCAGTTCAGCCGCACCGTCCGCGAGCACCTGAAAACGGGCGGGTTCGTGCAGTCGTCTGACGGCGTGACGGTGACCGACCTCGACGGCAACCGGTTTTACGACCTGACCGGCGCCTACGGGGTCAATGTATTCGGCTACGACTTCTACAAGGACTGCATGGACCGCGCGAGCGCAGACGCGCGCGCGCTCGGTCCGGTGCTCGGCGCCTACCATCCGGCGGTGGCCGATAACGTCCGGCGTCTGCGCGAGATCTCCGGGCTCGATGAAGTTTCCTTTCACATGTCCGGCACCGAGGCGGTCATGCAAGCGGTGCGTCTCTCGCGCTACCACACGCGCCGCACCCACCTCGTTCGTTTCTGCGGGGCGTATCACGGCTGGTGGGGCGACGTGCAGCCGGGCATCGGCAACCCCGTTCCGGCACACGAGACTTTCACGCTCGAAGACATGCACGAAGACAGTCTGCGCGTGCTGCGCCGCCGCCGCGACATCGCGTGCGTGCTGGTGAACCCCTTGCAGGCGCTGCATCCGAATGCAGGCGTGGCCGGGGATTCCGCGCTGGTCGACAGCTCCCGCCGGGCGCACTTCGACAGAGCCGCCTACGCGGAATGGCTGCAGCGTCTGCGCGCGGTGTGCACGGAACGGAATATCGTGCTGATCTTCGATGAGGTGTTCGTCGGTTTTCGCCTCGCGCCCGGTGGCGCGCAGGAATACTTCGGCGTGCGCGCAGACCTGGTGGTGTACGGCAAAACGCTGGGCGGCGGGTTTCCCGTTGGCGTGGTGTGCGGCCGCCATGATCTGATGAAGCGCTACCGAGACGACCGCCCGGCGGACATCTGCTTCGCGCGCGGCACCTTCAACGCCCATCCGTACGTCATGACGGCGATGCGCGAGTTTCTGCGGCGTCTCGATACGCCGGCGATCCGCGCGTGCTACGAGGGACTCGACGAGACGTGGAACGGGCGGGCGGCACGCCTCAACGCACGCCTGGCGGCGGAAGGGCTGCCGGTGCAGATCGCGAACCTGTCGTCGATCTGGACGGTCTCCTACACACAGCCCTCGCGCTACAACTGGATGTTTCAATACTACTTGCGGGCCGAGGGGCTGGCCTTGAGCTGGGTGGGTACCGGCCGGCTCATCTTCAGCCTCAACTACACAGCTGCGGACTTCGAAGCGGTCGCCGACCGTTTCGTGGCGGCCGGCCGCGCCATGCTTCAGGACGGCTGGTGGTGGACCGATCCGGCGCTGACCAACCGGGCCATCCGGCGCCGCATCCTGCGGGAGATGCTCGCGCAACGCTGGCAACGCTTCTGACCGGTGCACGTGCGTCGGCACGGTCACCGCCGCTAGCTGTGCTGCCGGTGTCCCATCGGATCGATCAGTTCTCCGCGCAGCAGGTACAGCGGCGCCTTGTAGTACAGCTTGATGTCGTGAAACGGGTCCGTGAGGATCTTGGTCATCCACACGATGCCGGTCTCGAGGTCCTTCAGGAAGAACAGGTGCACGGTGCGGAACAGCAAACCGCCGATGCCGAGGGACAGCCAGACGAGCCCCAGATTGCGCACGAAGCCGGCGCTGTCAGCGGGCGGCTCGAACACACCGAACAGGGTCGGGTCGACATAGAGCGCCAGCGGCGACAGCGCCCAGATGGCCATCAGCACGACCTTGCGCCGGAGGTTGTAGCCGACTTTGATGTCCTCCTTGTGCGCGTGGGTGGCCTGGTTCACCTCGTCGTAGTCCTTGGGCTCGAAAAAGAAGTGCCCGGCCTGGCGGGTCGTCATCGCCACCAGCCATGCGACCAGCGCCGCGGCTACCGGGTTGCTGAACAGCAGCAGATAGGCGCACACGAAACTCAGCGCGCTCACGAGATGCAGGGACTGGTTGATCCGGCTGTGATGGTAGTAGCGGTGATCGTCCCAGCGTTGCACTTCGAGTGTCTTCAACAGTTTGCGCATGAATGCCCTCCGGCGGGTTGTGTGACTTTCGCAAGAAAGTAATACAACGCTTTTATTGAAAAATCATGACAACCGGCAGATTTCTTCGTCGTCGGGACGCACGTGGGCGACGGGCGAAGAGGGTCGCCCTGTGCAGGGCGGCGGGCGCGTCGGCCGCGCTACTTTTTCAGTGCATCGCGGATCTCGCGCAGCAGCACCACTTCCTCCGGCGTCGCCGGCGGGGCGGCCTCTTCGTCGGCGCGCATCTTGTTGATCATCCGCACCAGCAGGAAGACCGCAAAGGCCACGATCACAAAGGAGATCGCGGTGTTGATAAAGGTGCCGTAATTGAGCGTCACCGCACCGGCCTTGGCGGCGGTGTCCACGGTGGGGTAGGGCCCGGCAGTGGCGCCGTCCTTCAGCACGACGAACAGGTTGGCGAAGTCGACCTTGCCGAGCAGCATGCCGATCGGCGGCATGATCAGGTCCTTCACCAGCGAATCGACGATCTTGCCGAACGCCGCGCCGATGATGATGCCCACCGCCATGTCCACGACGTTGCCGCGCATGGCGAAAGTCTTGAATTCCTGCAGCATGATGCCCTCCTGGGATTGGTCGTAAACATCATAGCAAAGGCACGTCCGCCCGCCGATTGAATATCACGAAACCTTCACGCGATCGTCACCGTCGCTACGCAATCACCCGGCAACATGCCGCGCGTGGACAGCGGTCCCATCATCTGCCAGGAATTGCCCGGTACCCGGGCGCGGTTGCGCGTCGCGGTGGTGACGGAAACGTACCCGCCGGAAGTCAATGGCGTGGCGATGACCATCGAGCGCATGGTGCAGGGGCTGCAGGCGCGGGATCACGAAGTCCAGCTGATCCGGCCGCGCCAGCACCGAACGGAACAGCCGATGTCGCGGCCCAACTTCGAGGAAATCCTCGTCCGCGGCGTGCCGATCCCGCGTTACGACGCGTTGAAGCTGGGCTTGCCTGCCAAGCAGGCCCTCGTACGGCAATGGTCGCTGAAGCGGCCCGACCTTGTGCACATCGTGACCGAAGGTCCGCTCGGCTGGTCGGCACTGCAGGCGGCGCTCAAGCTCAAGCTGCCGGTAACGTCCGGCTTCCACACCAACTTCCACAGCTACAGCCGGCACTACGGCGTCGGCTGGCTGAAGAAGCCGATCCTCGCCTACCTGCGCAAGTTCCATAACCGCACGCAGGCCACGCTGGTACCGACCGCGGCGCTGCGCGACGAACTGTCAGGGTTTGGCTACCACAATCTGCACGTAGTCGCGCGTGGAGTAGACACCCGTCTGTTTGCCCCGGCCCGGCGCTCGACGGAGTTGCGCAAGGCCTGGGGCGCGGGCCACGATCACGATGCGCCGGTCGTGCTTTCCGTCGGTCGCATCGCGGCAGAGAAGAACCTTCCGGTCGCGATCGAAGCGTTTGCGGCGATCCGCGCGGCCGCGCCCGGGGCGCGGATGGTCTTCGTCGGTGATGGTCCCGAGCGCGCGGCCATCGAGAAGCAACATCCCGACTTCATCTTCGCGGGCACGCGCCGGGGGGAGGATCTGGCGGCGCATTACGCCAGCGCGGACATGTTCCTGTTTCCCAGCCAGACCGAAACCTTCGGCAACGTCACGCTCGAGGCGATGGCGAGCGGGCTGGCGGTCGTGGCGTTTGACTATGCCGCTGCCGCGCAGCATATCCGCCACGGTCGCAACGGCGTGGTGGCGGCGCTCAGCGACGCAGCGGAGTTTGCACGCCTTGCCGGAGAACTCGCCGTTGACCGGGCACGGATTGCGGCTCTTGGCCGGGCGGCACGCGGCACGGCCGAGCAACTCGACTGGGAGCAGGTCAGCCGCGACTTCGAACGCGTCCTGCAGGACGTCTGCCGCCAGCACGAGACCGTGCATGGACAGGTTCTCGTTACGACTTAACGCGCTCGATGCGCAACTGTGCGTACGGCTGAACCGTACGGCGGCACGGCGCGAGGTCGCGGTATTCTTCCGCGTCGTCAGCCGGCTGGGCAATGGTGCGTTCTGGTACGTGTTGATGGCGGCTTTGCTCGCGTTCGGCGGTCGCGAGGCGCTGTTGCCCGTCTTGCAAATGGTCGTGACGGGCCTGACGGGGACGCTGGTCTACAAGTGGCTGAAACGGCGCACGCTGCGGCCGCAGCCGTACGCCGTGCACCCGGATGTGACCTGCATCGCTTCGCCGCTCGACCAGTTCAGTTTTCCGTCCGGCCACACGCTGCATGCGGTGGCGTTCTCCTTGGTCGCGCTCGCCTACTTCCCGTTCATCGCGCCGGTCGTCATTCCCTTCACGCTCGCCTGCGCGGCCTCACGCGTGGTGCTGGGCCTGCATTACCCGAGTGACGTGCTGGCCGGTGCGGCGCTGGGCGCCGCAATCGCCGGCCTTTCCCTGCCTCTCGTCACGTTCTGACGTCGCTGCCGCGGAGGGGCCACGGGTATAATCCGCCGCTTTGCCGACGGGAACGCCATGCGCACGCTCATCTGCGGTTCGATCGCCTACGACACCATCATGGTGTTCCAGGGCCGCTTCAAGGAACAGATCCTCCCGCATCAGATCCACATCCTGAACGTTGCCTTCCTCGTGCCCGACCTGCGCCGCGAATACGGCGGCTGCGCGGGCAACATCGCCTACAACCTCCAGTTGCTGGGCGGCGCCCCGCTGATCATGGCGACGGTGGGTGACGACGCGGCACCGTACCTGCAGCGCCTGGATACCCTCAAGCTGTCGCGCGACCACGTGCGCCAGACGGCCGGCACCTTCACCGCGCAGGCCTTCATCACCACCGATCTCGACGACAACCAGATCACCGCCTTCCATCCCGGGGCGATGAATCACTCGCACGCGAATCATGTGGCGGACGCGCGGGACATCAAGCTTGGCATCGTCGCACCCGACGGCCGCGAGGGCATGGTGCAGCACGCGCGCGAGTTGTCTGAAGCGGGCATCCCCTTCGTATTCGATCCGGGCCAGGGCATGCCGATGTTCAACGGCGAGGAACTGCTCGACTTCGTGCGCAAGGCGGATTACGTCACGGTGAACGACTACGAAGGCGAGATGCTGCAGGAACGCACCGGCCATACGCTGGAAGTGCTGGCGCGCGAGGTCAAGGCGCTGATCGTCACCCGCGGCGCCAAGGGTTCGCTGGTGTTTACCGGCGGGCGCGTGCAGGAGATCGCGCCGGTGGCTGCACCGCAGGTGGTCGATCCGACCGGCTGCGGTGATGCTTACCGCGCCGGCCTCCTGTACGGACTGGTCAACGGCTACGACTGGCCGACCACCGGCGGCCTCGCGTCGTTGCTCGGGTCCATCAAGATCGGCACCCGCGGCGGCCAGAACCACACCTTCACACGGGCCGAAATCGAAACCCGGTTCCGGGACGCCTACGGCCACGCGCCCTGGTAGGACGCGTCTTACGTATTCCGGTTGAACCTCCGGGGAGGCGTATCCTCCAAACGGATATGCGCGCCTTGCTCCTCACCACCCTGGTTGCCGTGCTGGCCGGCTGCGCCTCGACCATTCCGCTCGGCGAACGGCCGATGCCGGCCTATCGCGACGGCACCGTGCTGGAGGTGCGCGACTTCACCGTGACCGACTACGGCTCACGCGGGCCCTCCGGCGCCGGCATCGGGGTCGGAGTTGCCGGCGGCTCGGGCGGGCGCAGCGGTGTCGGGATCGGGATCGGCATGCCGCTGCCGGGCTTCGGCATGTCGGGGGGCGGGACGACCAGCACCCGCGTCTACGACATCACCGTCAAGCCCGACACCGGCGAGCCCTTCATCGTGCGGCAACTGCCCACCGAGCCGCCGCCGCCCGTCGGTGGGCGCGTGCGCGTGATCACCGAAGACGGCGTATCGCGCGTTACGCCGCTCGGGGGCAAGTAACTAAACCTTCATCGCCTCTTCACCGCGCCGTCAATCGCCCACCTTACCGTGTGCCCGTCTTGTCCACGACGGAGGTACGGATGCTGCGCGTTCAGGAACACCGGCAGGAACGCCGGCAGTCTTCACTCTCGGTATCGCTGGCGGGCAACGCGCGTGAAGTCGAAGAGGCCCAGCGCCTCCGCTATCGGGTTTTCGCGGACGAACTGGGCGCGGTCATGCCCGGCGCGGAAAGGGGCATCGATTGCGACCTGTTCGACCGGCATTGCGACCACCTGCTGGTGCGCGACGGCGCCACGCACGAAGTGGTCGGCACCCACCGCATTCTGACCGGCGCCCGGGCCCAGCACACCGGCGGTTTCTACACCGACCACGAATTCGATCTGACCCGGCTGCATTACCTGCGACCGGTGATGGCCGAGATCGGCCGCTCCTGCGTGCATCCCAACTACCGCAGCGGTGCGGCGATCGTCCTGCTATGGGCGGGCATCGCACAGTACCTGCAGGCCCACGGCTGCCGCTACCTGATCGGTTGCGCGAGCGTGGGCGTGGCGGATGGCGGTCATGGCGCGGCCAGCCTCTATAATCGCCTGCAACAGACGAGCCTGAGTCCGGTCGGTACCGGGTCTTCCCGCGCTGCGAACTGCCGCTCGATACGCTGGTTGCCACGCGGGATGCGGCTGTGCCGCCGCTGATCAAGGGCTACCTCCGGGTCGGCGCCTGGATCTGCGGCGCGCCGGCATGGGACGAGGACTTCAATACGGCCGATCTGCTGATGCTGATGCCGCTGTCACGTGTAAATGGCCGTTACGCCCGACACTTCCTCAAAACCGAACACTAGGCTGCCGCTCCCGCTGGCGCCGACCGGCACGCTTACGCGCGTCATGCGCCTCACCCGCAGCGCGCTCCACCTGTTCCGCGGGCTTGCGATCATGCTGTTCCTGTTCCCGTTCGCCACGCCCGCGCGCCGACGGCAGCACATCCGCCGCTGGTCCGCGCAACTGCTCGCCGGGCTCGGCGTACGGATCAAGGTCACCGGGGACCCGCCCGGGCGTGCTGATGCGCCGCTGATGCTGGCGGCCAACCA
>CAZXNF010000043.1:0-12932 GCA_964641785.1 uncultured Streptomycetaceae bacterium
TCCGCGTTTCGTTCCGACAGCGTATGGCGAGGTCACCGGTGCTGCACCGGCGCTGCTCGCCCAGTTGTTTGCTCCGCAACGTCTCGGCCTGCTCCTGGCTGCCGCAGCAGCCATCGCCATCGGGATCGGCACCTGGCTCTGGGCGCGTACTCCAGACTACAAACTGCTTTACGCACAGGTCAGCGACCGCGACGGCGGCGCCATCGTTGCTGCCCTGCAGCAGATGAATGTTCCCTACAAGATCGCCGGCGGCGGTGGCGCCATCCTCGTGCCCGACGATCAGGTCTACGAGGTCCGGCTCAAGCTGGCCGGCCAGGGACTGCCGAAGGGCGGGCTGGTCGGCTTCGAGGTCATGGAGAACACCCGCCTCGGCGCCAGCCAGTTTCTCGAGCAGGTGAACTATCAGCGTGCGCTCGAAGGGGAACTTGCCCGTTCCATCCAGGCCGTCTCCGCAGTGCAGTCTGCGCGCGTGCATCTGGCCATTTCCAAACCATCGGTTTTCGTCCGGGACCCGCAGAAACCGAGTGCGTCGGTGATGGTGAATCTGCACCCGGGACGCACCCTGGATGCCGCGCAGGTCAGTGCGATCGTCCATCTCATTTCCTCCAGCGTTCCTGAACTACCCGTGAAGAACGTCACGGTGGTGGATCAGAACGGCGCGCTGCTCAGCTCGGAGGGACAGGCGGCCAGTGGTCTCGACGCCACGCAGCTCAAGTATGTGCGCGACTTGGAAGCGAAGCATATGAAGCGCATCGAGGCGATTCTCACCCCTCTCGTCGGCGCCGAAAACGTGCGCGCACAAGTCACCGCCGACGTCGATTTCGCGCAAACCGAGCGGGCGGAAGAAACGTTTCGGCCCAATCGCAATCCGGACGAAGCCGCGATGCGCAGTCAGCAGACCAGCGAACGGCCCACCGGTGGGGCGGGAACGCCGGCGACCGGCGTTCCCGGCGCCCTGTCGAACCAACCGCCATCGCCCGCGTCCGCGCCCATCGACAACGCACCACAGGCGCAACCGTCTGCGAGTGGCGCGCCAGGCGCGGATAAAGCGGCCGCAGGCACCGCGGCACAGCCTCCGGCCGCGCCGGCACATAAAGACGCCACGATCAACTATGAAGTCGATCGCACGATTCGCCACATTCGGCAGTCGATGGGCAGCGTACGTCGCTTGTCGGCCGCGGTGGTCGTCAATCATCGTCGCGAGATCGCCGGGGACGGCAAGGTGTCGTTCAAACCGTTGACCGCGGAGGAAATGGCGCAGATCACCGATCTCGTCAAGGAAGCGATGGGCTACACCGCACAGCGGGGGGACACCATCAATGTCGCCAACGCCGCATTCACCACGCCGGACAAGGAAGTGGTGACGGAAACCCCCTTATGGAAACAACCAGAGACGATATCCACCTTGAAGGAAGTCGGCCGCTATGCGGTGGCGATCGGCGTACTGATCTATCTGGTGTTCGGCGTACTGAAACCCTTGCTCCGACGCGCAGCGGCGGCGGCGGCGGCCGCCCCGGCACTGCCGCCGCCGGCGTTAGTGGGGAGGCACGCCACGTCGGCGCAGGAAGGTAACCTCGACCGGGCCCGCCAGCTTGCCCGCGACGAACCCAAGCTCGTCGCCAACGTCGTGAAGCAGTGGGTCGGCGGCAATGAGTGACGATGGCCTGCAGAAGAGCGCCATCCTGCTGATGTCACTGGGCGAGGAAAGTGCGGCACAGGTCTTCAAGCATCTGTCGCCACGCGAAGTCCAGAAACTCGGGCAGGCCATGGCGACGGTGGGCAATGTCACCCGCGACCGCATGTCCGAGGTGCTGGACAACTTCGCCCAGGAAGCTGACCAGCACGCGCCGCTGGGCATGGGCGCCGACGAATATGTCCGTGCCGTCCTGACCAAGGCGCTGGGCGACGACAAGGCGGCGCCACTGCTGAACCGCATCCTTCAGGGCGGTGACGTCAGCGGCATCGAGGGACTCAAGTGGATGAGCTCGCCGGACGTGGCGGACCTGATCCGCAACGAACATCCGCAGATCATCGCCACGATTCTGGTCCACCTCGATCGCGACCAGGCCTCCGAGATCCTGGCGTGCTTCGCCGACCGGCTGCGCAACGACGTCGTGCTGCGCATCGCGACGCTGGACGGCGTGCAGCCCGCGGCGCTCAACGAACTGAACGACGTGCTCACCAAACTCCTGTCCGGCTCGAGCGCACTCAAGAAAAGTCCCATGGGCGGCGTGCGCACCGCGGCGGAGATCCTCAACTTCATGGGCAGCAGCGGCGAAACCGAGATCATCGAGGCGGTCCGCGAATACGACGCCGATCTCGCGCAGAAAATCCTCGACGAGATGTTCGTGTTCGACGACCTGCTTGCCCTCGACGACAAGGCTGTACAGCTTGTCCTGCGGGAGGTCCAGTCGGAAAACCTGGTGGTCGCATTGAAGGGCGCGACCCCGGAACTGCGCGAGAAAATATTCAAGAACATGTCCCAGCGTGCTGGCGAGATGCTGCGCGACGATCTGGAGTCGCGAGGGCCGGTGAAGGTGTCCGAAGTCGAGTCGCAGCAGAAGGAGATCCTGAAACTCGTACGCCGTCTCGCGGACGAGGGACAGATCGCGCTCGGCGGCGGCAGCGGCGAGGATGCCTATGTCTAGCCCACGGCCTGCGCCCGATTACCGGCCCTGGGAACCGGCCCAGTTTGGAGAAAGCCCGCCCCGCACGCACGGGCACGGCATCCATCTGCCCACCGCCACCGAGGTGGAGGAAATCCACCGTGCTGCACACCAGGAAGGATACGCCGAGGGTCGCAAGGAAGGCGCTCACGCCGCCCACGCTGAAGCCGAACGCCTGCAGGCGGTGATCAAGGCGGTGGGCCGCGAATGGCAGGCCTGCGAAGAACGCACTGGCGAGCAGATCGTGGCCCTGTCGCTCGCCATCGCCCGGGCGGTCGTCCGCGATGCGCTCACGGTCCAGCCCGACCTGATCGTTACCGTGGTGCGGGAAGCCGTGGCGCGATTGCCGGCGTTTGCCCAGCCGGCGCGCGTCGTGCTCCACCCGGAAGATGCTGCACTCGTGCGCGAGCACCTGGGCAGTATTGCAGGTGACCCCGTCTGGGAACTGCATGAAGACGCATCCATTGCGCGCGGCGACTGCCGCGTGACGCAGGGCTGCACGGAAATTGACGCCACACTCGCCCAACGCTGGCAGCAGGTCACCGCAGCGCTGGGCAATGCATCGCCCTGGTTGCCCTTGTCAGAAGCCCATCGCAGATGAGCACCGTCCAGGCACGCCTCGACCGGCTGTTCGAGGACTGCAATGCGGCGGTCACCGAGGCAATACCGTTTCAGGCGTGCGGCCAACTCACTCGTGTTGCCGGTCTGGTACTCGAAGCCACGGGGCTCCAGTTGCCGGTCGGCAGCACCTGCCTGATCGTGCTGGCGAACGGACACCACGCGGAAGCCGAAGTGGTGGGGTTTGCCGGGGATCGCCTGTTCCTGATGCCGACCAGCGATGCCTACGGACTGGCCCCCGGCGCGCCGCCGGGGTAGAGGGGTGGCGCGCCAGTGACCTTGGCAAGTACGTGCCGGTGGGCCCGGCCCTGCTCGGCCGGGTACTGGACCCCGCAGGCACTCCGCTCGACCGGCTCGGTCCCGTTTACGGCGAGCACATCGTGCCGCTGCACAGCCGGCCTTGTAACCCTCTGGAGCGGGAACCGATCCGCGAGGTGCTCGACACCGGCGTGCGCGCGATCAACGCGTTGCTGACCGTCGGTCGCGGCCAGCGCATGGGACTGTTCGCCGGCTCCGGGGTCGGCAAGAGCGTGCTGCTGGGCATGATGGCGCGTTACACCAGCGCCGACGTCACGGTCGTCGGCTTGATCGGCGAACGGGGCCGGGAGGTCAAGGAATTCATCGAGAACATCCTTGGCCGCGACGGCATGGCACGTGCCGTCGTAGTGGCCGCACCGGCCGATACTTCGCCGCTCATACGGGTCCAGGGTGCGTCCTACGCGACCGCCATCGCCGAGTACTTCCGCGACCAGGGCAAGCAGGTGCTGCTGATCATGGATTCGCTGACCCGCTACGCCATGGCGAGCCGCGAGATCGCGCTGGCGGTCGGTGAACCGCCCGCCACCAAGGGATACCCCCCTTCCGTGTTCGCCCGCTTGCCGCAACTCGTGGAACGCGCCGGGAACGGCCCGGCCGGCGGCGGTTCGATCACCGCCTTCTATACCGTTCTGACGGAAGGCGACGACCAGCAGGACCCGATTGCTGACGCGGCGCGGGCCATTCTCGACGGTCACATCGTCCTGTCGCGCAACCTCGCGGAACAGGGACACTATCCCGCCATCGACATCGAGGCCTCGATCAGCCGGGCCCTGACCTCCCTCATCAGTCCCGAACAGGCCGAGCGCGTGCGCGCATTCAAGGGGCTGTACTCCCGATACCAGCGCAGCCGCGACCTCATCACCGTCGGCGCGTACAGCGCCGGCGCCGATCCCGCGCTGGACCGGGCCATCGAGGCGCACCCGCGATGCGAGGCATTCCTGCGGCAGGACATGCGCCAGTGCGTGACCTACGCCGACAGCGTCAACCAGCTCGACGCAATGCTCGCCGCACCGGCCGCCGCCTGAAACCGGAGCGGGCATTCCCATGGACAAACGCCAGCTCGCCCAGCTTACCGACCTTGCGCAGAACGGTACGGACGCGGCCACCCGCGGCCTTGGCCGTTCGCATGTTCTCGCCCGCGAGGCGGACGCGAAGCTCGCCCTGCTGGAAACGTACCGTACTGATTACCAGGCGCGGCTGACCGCCGCCGCCCGGACGGGCTTGTGTCCTGACGTCCTGCGCAACTATCACGACTTCTTGGGCAAGCTGGATGCCGCGATCAAGCAACAGTGCGCGGTAGTGGCCAGTTGCCAGGCCCGTGTCGAGGCAACCCGCCAGGAATGGCAGAACGCCAACCGGAAGCTCAAATCATTCTCCACGCTGGCGGACCGCACCCGCCAGCGCGAAGTCCTGCAGGGCGCTCGGCGCGACCAGCGCGAGCAGGACGAAAGCGCGCTGCGCCGCAGCGGCAATCCCCTGGCCTACCCGTTCACCTGATGATTGTCGTCGAGGAGCAAATCCATGGATGTCCTGCTGACCCTACCGAATACGCCGCCGGCAACGCTGAGCGCCCAGATGGGCGCCAACGTCGTGGCGGCCAACGATGCCCAGGCGGGCGCCGACGCCGATGCCTTCCAGCGCGTTCTCGAGACGGAACTGCTGGGGGCACTAACGCCGCCCCCTCTCGACGCCGCCGTTGCCGGCACGGTCGCCGATGAAGACAGCGCCCGGGCGGCCTCCGGCAACGAGGGCAATCCTGCACTGGATACGCTGGCGCTCCTCGGCCTGCCGATGCTGGCGCCGTCGACGCCGCCTTCCCCCGGCCCCGACGGCAAGCCCGTGCCGGTCGATGCCGACCGCACGGGTACGCTCTCGCTTCCTCCGTCAGCGTCTGGCCTGAATGCGCCCGCGGCAATGGCCACCCACGCGTCAACGTCGGCAGGGGATGCCGCCGCGCCCGAGAATAACTTTGCGCGGGAGTTTGCAGACCACCTCGATTCGGGCGGCCCGTCCGCTCACGGACTGCCCGCGCCTTCGGTGGAGACGCCGTCCATCAACCTGCAGGCGGCCGCGCAATCCCATGCCCCTCCCCCGCCGCCGCCCATACACCATGTGGAAGTGCCGGCGGCGGTCGGCTCCCGCGTCTGGCACGAACAGATTGGGCAATCGGTCTCCTGGATGGTCAACGCACGAATCCAGCACGCCGAGTTGCACGTCAATCCGCCCGAACTGGGTCCTGTCGAAATCCGTATCGCCGTCGATGGCGACCTGCGCAGTGCCGCCACGGTCCAGTTCGTCGCGTCCCAGTCGGCGACGCGCGATGCCCTGGAGGCGGGTTTGCCGCGCCTGCGCGAAATGCTGGCTGAATCGGGCATTACGCTGAGCGAAGCCAGCGTAGGCGGTCAGCCGGGTCAGCCCGGCGAAGACGCCTCCGCGCGACAGAAAATGTCCGCTTCCCGCCCGCCAGCGCCATCGGGTGAGGCAACCATGACACTGCTGCCCCTGCCCACCCGTGCAGACGGCTGGTCTGGGATCGATACCTTCGCCTAAGCGGGGGATAGCCCGGGGAATAACCCTCTAATCCGTAGCTTGGCCAATGGAGCCGGTCGCGATAATTCCCCCCACTTACCCGGATCAACACCATGGCTCAAGCAACCACAGCGGCGTCCGCCGCAGAAGCGCCCCCCTCTTCCGGCAAAAAGAAGTCCGGCCGCGGGAAATGGCTCATCCTTCTGGGCGGCCTCGCTCTCCTCGCTGGTGGCGGTACCGCCGGTTGGTACTACTTTGGACATTCCGCGGGCGACGACGACGCCCCTGCCAAGGCAAAGGTTGAGCCGGCCAAACCCCCGGTCTTCGTCGCGCTGGAAACCTTTACGGTCAACCTCCAGAACGACCAGGGGCAGCCGCGTTTTCTGCAGACCAATGTCACGGCCAAGGTGACCGACGCCACGGCTGAAGCGGCCCTCAAGCTCCATGCGCCTGCCATCCGCAATGCCGTGCTGCTGCTCCTGTCCGGCAAACGCGCGTCGGAACTGGTCACGACCGAAGGCAAACAACAGCTTGCCGACCAAATACTGGCTACGATCAACGGCACCCTTTCCGGTGCGCCCCCCAAGCCCGCCGAAAAGCCGGTTGAAACCACGGGGGGTGCCGCCCCCGCGACTGTGTCGGAGGGCAGCCCAAAGCACGAGAACGCATCCCCAGCCGCCGCACCAGCCAGAGCGGCCGACACCAACGGCCCGGTGCAGGCGGTACTCTTCACCGCCTTCATCATCCAGTGACATGAGCAAGGAATTTCTCAGACAGGACGAGGTCGATGCGCTGCTGCGCGGCGTGACCGGCGAAACCGAAGAACCCCGGCACGAAGCGGACCAGGGCATTCGTCCCTACAACCTCGCCAAACAGGAACGCATCGTGCGCGGGCGCATGCCCACGCTCGAGCTCATCAACGAGCGCTTCGCGCGCCTATTGCGCGCCGGCCTGTTCACCCTGCTGCGGCGCACCTGCAACATCTCGGTGAACCCGGTGAAGACGCAGAAGTACAGCGAGTTCATCCGCAATCTCGTCATCCCGACCAATCTCAATCTGGTCCAAATCAAACCCCTGCGCGGCACCGGCATGATCATCTTCGACCCCAGCCTCGTTTTCCTGGTCGTCGACAACCTCTTTGGCGGCGACGGTCGCTTCCAGTTTCGCGTCGAGGGTCGCGAGTTCACCCTGACCGAGAGCCGCATCATCCAGCGCCTGCTCGAGACCGTGTTCGAAAGCTATGAGAAATCCTGGGAGCCGATCTACCCGATCAAATTCGAGTACCTGCGCTCCGAGATCAACACCCAGTTCGCGAACATCGCCACGCCCAACGAGGTCGTGGTCACCATGACATTCACCATCGAGATAACTGCCGATACGACCGCGGACATGCATGTCTGCATGCCCTACGGCATGCTCGAGCCCATCCGCGACATCCTCTGCAGCAGTTTGCAGGGCGAACAGATGGAGGCCGACAAACGCTGGGTCTCGCGGCTGGCGAAGCAGGTGCAGGCGGCCGAGGTGGGCCTGCTGGTCAACCTGGGCAGCATCGACGCGACGTTCGGCCGTCTGCTGGAAATGAAAGTCGGTGATGTCCTGCCGATCGAACTGCCGCCCGTGCTGACCGCGACCGTCGACAGCGTACCGGTGATGGAATGCCGCTACGGCGTGGCCAACGGCAGTTACGCACTGCGGGTCGAGCGCATGCTGGGCCATACGCCGGCGGAGAACCTGTTTGCCCCGTTGTCCACCCCTTCTTCGCTGCACTGATAACCCTACCGGAGCCGCCCATGACAGAAACCCTGACGCAGGTAGCCGCCCCCGCCAACGAGTGGGAAGCGGCCATGAACGAGCAGGCCGGGGCGGCCACCGCCGCGCCCGATGCCGCGCCAGTACAGTTTCAGCAACTGGCGCCCGCTGCCGCGCGCGCGGGCACGCCGAACGACATCGATATGATTCTCGACATCCCCGTGCAGCTCACGGTGGAACTCGGCCGGACCAAGCTGGCGATAAAAAACCTGCTTCAACTGGCGCAGGGGTCGGTGGTCGAACTCGACGGGCTCGCCGGCGAACCCATGGATGTGCTGGTCAACGGCTTCCTCATCGCCCAAGGCGAAGTGGTCGTCGTCAATGACAAGTTCGGCATCCGCCTCACTGACATCATCACGCCGTCGGAACGCATCCGGAAGTTGAACCGATGGTAGCCCGCGTCGCATTTTGGGCTGCTGCAGCCGGGTGCGCCCCCACCTTTGCTTTCGCCGCGGATGCCACGCCGGGCGTGGTCTCGGCCGGCAGTCTGCTGCAGGTCGCCGGCGCCCTGCTCCTCGTCCTGGGCGTACTACTGGGCGCCGCGTGGCTCCTTAAACGCCTCAACGGTCTGCCCCGCACCTCACCTGGCGGATTGCGGGTGGTCGGCGGCACAGCACTCGGTGCACGCGAACGCGTGGTGATCGTCGAACTGAAGGACACCTGGCTGGTGCTCGGGGTCGCGCCTGGCCGCATCACCCCGCTCCATACCTGCACGCGCCCCGTGGACGCGACCGCATCGGAACCCGCTGCCTCACCCGCGTCTGGCGCCACATTCGCCGCCTGGATCAACCGCGCACTGGAACGTCGCCCACATGCCTAAGTCCCTGCTTCGAGCCCTGCTGCTGGCTGCCGCTTTTGCCGCGGTGCCCGCGTTCGCCCAAACGGCCGGCGGTCTGCCCGCGCTGACGAGCACGCCGGCGCCCGGCGGCGGACAGACCTACAGCCTGTCCCTGCAAACCCTCATCCTCCTCAGCAGCCTGACGCTGCTGCCAGCCGTGATGCTGATGATGACCGGCTTCACGCGCATCATCATCGTGCTATCGATGCTGCGGCATGCCTTGGGCACCACGACCTCTCCGCCCAACCGGGTACTGGTCGGCCTCGCCCTCTTTCTGACGCTGTTCGTGATGTCGCCGGTGCTCGACCGCATCCATCAGGAGGCTTACGTCCCGTTTTCCGAGAACAAGATCTCCGCCAACGTCGCGCTCGAACGGGCGACGGTGCCGCTTAAGGGCTTCATGCTGAAGCAGACGCGCGAGGCGGACCTCGCGCTCTTCCTGCGCATATCGAGGTCGCCCGACGTCAGGACGGCCGACGAGGTACCCCTCAAGGTGCTCATTCCGGCCTTCGTGACCAGCGAACTGAAAACAGCCTTCCAGATCGCCTTTCTCGTCTTCATTCCGTTCCTGATCATCGACATGGTCGTGGCCAGCGTGTTGATGTCCATGGGTATGATGATGGTGTCGCCCGTGATGATCTCGCTGCCGTTCAAGCTCATGCTGTTTGTCCTCGCTGATGGCTGGCACCTGCTGATCGGCTCCCTCACCCAGAGTTTTGCCACCTGATGCGAGCCCTTCCGCGATGACCCCCGAATCCGTCATGACCATAGGCCAGCAGGCGCTGCAGATGACCCTGCTGCTCGCGGCGCCCCTGCTGCTCGCCGCCCTTGCCGTCGGGCTGCTCGTCAGCATCTTCCAGGCCGCCACCCAGATCAACGAACCGACACTGTCATTCATTCCCAAGCTGATCGCACTGTGCGTCGCGCTGGTGGTCGCCGGCCCCTGGATGCTGACGCTGATGCTGGACTACATGCGGCGGTTGTTCGAGGGGCTGCCCGGCATGATCGGCTAAGCGCCGGTCCGTACGTGATTTCCTTTACCGAGGCGCAATGGACGGCCACCATCGCCGCCTTTCTATGGCCGCTGACGCGGGTGCTTGGCCTGATCGCCGCCGCCCCCGTGCTGGGAAGCGCCATGGTGCCGGCGCGTGTCAAGCTTGGCTTGGGAGTGGCCGTCACGTTCATTATCGCGCCATCGCTCGATTTGCCCGCAATTGCGCCGTGGTCGGCGGAGGGCTTCGCCACTCTGGCCCTGCAATTCGCGATCGGCACTGCGATCGGATTCGTCATGCGCCTGACCTTCACGGCCATCGAGTTCGCCGGCGAGCTGATGGGCCTGCAGACCGGGCTGGGTTTCGCGACATTCTTCGACCCGCAGAGTACGGCCTCGGTCCAGGTCATCGCCCAATTCCTGGGCCTGTTGGCAACGCTGGTGTTTCTGGCCCTGAACGGCCATCTGGTCCTGCTGACCGTGCTGATGCGATCATTCGACGTGCTGCCGGTAGGGGCCTGGCCGGTGTCCGCCAGCGTGCTGCAGGTGCTCGTCGGGGCCGGCGCCCACGTTTTCTTCGGGGGTTTCATGCTGGCGCTGCCGGTCGTCGCCACCCTGCTGGTCGTCAACCTGGCGCTTGGTGTTCTGACCCGTGCCTCCCCCCAACTCAACCTTTTTTCGGTTGGTTTCCCGCTGACACTTCTCATCGGTTTCAGCGCCATGTTCCTGGTGCTGCCCCATCTAGGCAACGCGATGATTGGAATGATGGAGCAGGGGCTGGGGTTGGCAGACCAGCTGTTCGCGCCCCCACGCTGAGCCACAGGCCCTCAAGTCGTCCCGCAGGCGCCGTTAACGGCGGTGACACCGTAGTCCCTGTGGCCCATGGAACCGATCATCAAGGTCCTGCTTGCAGACGACCACGCCGTGCTGCGCGCGGAGCTACGCGTCATGCTCGACCGCATCGACGGCATCGAGCTCGTGGGGGAAGCGGCGGACGGCCGCACCGCCTTCGAGATGGCCGGAAGTCTGAGTCCTGATATCCCATTGATCGACATCGACATGCCCGGGATCGACGGCATCGAAGCCACCCACTGCATTGTCGATGGCGGTCCCGGGACGCGCGTCATCATCCTGTCGAAACCTGCCGAACCGGACTACGTGTCGAGGGCGTGGCGGGCCGGCGCGTCGGGCTATCTGCTGAAGAATGCAACACCCGCCGAGGTCGCACTCGCACTACGCGCGGACATGACGGGTGGCATGCCTCTGGGTTCCCGCGGGTTCCGCGGCGTGATGGCGCCCCCGAGGCCCGGCCCGCTCGAGCAGCTGCCGGCGCGTCAGCGCGAGGGGCTACGGCCAATCGCAGAGAGTCGACACACCAGAAGGATCGCCGCGCAACTGGGCCTGAACGCCAAGACCGTGGAAGCGCATCGGGCCGCGCTGATGCGGCGTCTGGACATCCGCGACGTGCCCACGCTCGTGCGCCTTGCCATGCGCGAAGGTCTCGTGCAGTGGCAGCCTTCCCACTCTGGCCGCTGTACCGCTCATGCCCGCCAGGCCACAGGAATTTCCCTGGGATGTCGTTAGGAAATTCTCTGCCTCCATCCCGGAATGCCCCGATCGTCCGCCACCTCCCTGCGCCTAACCTCAATCAGGAACGGCAGCACTCCCACCTACCGCACTGACCGACGGGTGACGGACAACAAGGGAGTGGGAATGAAGGACCGCGACAACGACGTAAGGGACGAGGGCGACGCGCCGGCGGCGGCCCGCAAACACTTGGTGCTCCGGATCAGGCCTGCCGAATACGGCATTGATCTGCTGGCGGCCCGGGAGATCCGCCGCTACGGGACGGTGACGCCGATCGCAAACGTACCGGCCTACATCAAGGGCAGCATCAATCTGCGCGGCACACTGTTGACGATTCTCGACCTCCGTCTGTGGCCAGGCATCGACGATGCGACCTTCAACGACACCACGGCCGTGATCATCCTTGACGCAGAAGGTCAGATCGCAGACTTCGTGGTCGACAGCGCAGCGGACGTTCTCAAGGTGCACGCCGTGCAGATCAACCCCATACCCCCGCGCGGGCAGAGCAGCACCTCCGCACACATTGCCGGCAGCGCCTCGAACGGCTGCGCATACTACTCGCAACCCGCACGCTGCTCGCCGCATTCGACAACGGCGGTGGCGGCGAAGCCCTCTAGGGAGGCGCTGAAAACTCTATTTCCGTCATTCGAGCGACAGCTGGAATCCAGGCCCTTTACTTGCCCGCCGGTCTTGCCGGTCTCGTCATAGCGGAATTCGGCGATGGGTTGCGCGCGCCGGGCAACGGCGTCTCATGACTGCTCCTGACCCACAAGTGATCGTATGACCAGGTACCTCATCCGACAAAGTGAACACCTCGGCCTCACGCTCCGTAAAAATTCAATGCTGGTCTCTCGCCCCATCTAGCGAAAGCCCCTGGGGCCCGTATGTCGCTAGAGGTAGTCGAAAAGAGACTTGCCGGCGATCCGCGTGAACGATCGCTGGGCGGCCTCGAGCGTCGTCTGGTAGCGTGTCAGGTCCGTGATCGCCTTGGCGTAGTCCACATCCTGCAGTTGCGAGAGGGTCTGTTCGTACTGGATGCCGAGGCTTTCCCCCGCTCCGCTCAGGTTGTCGATCTCCTTCAGACGCGAGCCTACATCGCTGCGCGCCACGACGATATGATCGAGCGCCTGGTCCACATTGGCGAGCGAAAGACCGAGGGCACTGGTGAACTGGGCCGTCCAGGCCGGGCCGGTATTGGCAGACCGCAGCTGCGAGGCCAAATTGCTGAGGGTTGCAAACAGACCCTGATTCACGCTTGGCGAAATGGTGAACTGGTCACCGTTGGCCGGGCTGCCCGTTACCATCGTCTGCATGCCGGCAATCGTGATCGTACCGTTTGCCGTATAGGGTTGGGCGGTGGCCACGGTGGTGCCTAAGGTCACGTCCACCACGTTGTAGGTCGTCACCGCGCCAGCCACGATAAAGTCCAGCCGGTAATCGCGCCCCGTCAACGCCGCCGGATTGACCACGGTGCCCTGGGCAATGACCCCCGTGCCGGTATTGGCCGCGGCTGGCTGCGTGACGAACATCCCGTTGCCGTTGCGGATCCGCTGGAACACCGCCGCCCCCGAAAGAC
>CAZXNF010000044.1:0-3765 GCA_964641785.1 uncultured Streptomycetaceae bacterium
CGCTTTTCATCGTGCCCAAGTTCCTGGTCAATGCGGACGGCAGCCTGGGCGCACGCAACGACGTGCGCTGCGTGTCGATCGAGCACAAGCTGGGCATCCACGCGAGTCCGACCTGCGTCATGGCCTACGGCGACGGGGAGGGCGCGGTCGGCACGCTCGTCGGCGAGGAGAATCGCGGCCTCGAATACATGTTCATCATGATGAACCACGCGCGGCTCGGCGTCGGGCTGGAGGGCGTCGCGGTCGCGGAACGCGCAACGCAGCACGCGCGCGAGTACGCCAATACCCGCGTGCAGGGCCGCGCGATCGGCCAGAAGAGCGGCGACCGCGTGACGATCATGCAGCACCCCGACGTACGGCGCATGGTAATGACGATGCGTGCGCAGACGGAGGCGGGGCGGGCGCTGGCCTACGTCGCCGCCGCCGCGCTCGACCGCGCGCACAGCCATCCGGACGCGGCGGAGCGCAAGGCGAGCCAGCAACTGATCGACCTCCTGACGCCCGTCGTCAAGGGCTGGTGCACCGAGAACTGCGTCGAGGTGGCCTCCACCGGCTTGCAGGTGCACGGCGGCATGGGTTTCGTCGAGGAAACGGGTGCCGCGCAGTACTTGCGCGATGCGCGCATCACCACCATTTACGAGGGCACCACCGGCATCCAGGCCGCCGATCTGACCGGCCGCAAGATCGCCTTCGACCAGGGGCAGACGGCACAGCGGGTGATGGGCGAAATGCGGGAGGTGGTTGCCGCGCTGGCCGGACACAAAGCGCCCGACCTGGCGGCGATCCAGGCGGCGCTGGCGCCCGCCGTCGAGGCGCTGGCGGCGGCGACGGATTACGTGGTTGCCACGGCATCGCGGGACCCGAATGCGGTCGCTGCCGGTTCGGTGCCCTTCCTGAAGTTATGGGGCACGGTGGCCGGCGGTTGGCAGATGGCGCGGGCGGCGCTCATTGCCCAGGACCGTCTGGCGGCCGGACATGCCGACCAGGATTTCTACCGGGCCAAGCAGACGACGGCCCGGTTTTACGCCGAGCACGTTCTGACGGCAGCGGCCGGACTCTCCCGGGAGGTGGTGGCCGGCGCGGCGAGCGTGCTTGCGCTCCCGCCAGGGCAGGTATAAAGAATATCCATGTTTTCCACCATGCGCTTAGTGCCGATACTGATCGTCGCCACGTCTACGCTTACGCTGCTTACGCTGGTGACGGTGCGCGGGGCGCTGGCGGCGGCGTTCAGCGAACTTGTCACCATCGTGCCGACCCAGCAAGTGGGCTGCAAACTGGCGGGCCTGCAGTTCGACATCTGCCCCGCATTCAAGTCCTTTCCCAGCGAACTTGCCCGCTACAACGCCCCGGCCGGAAGCGTCCTGCGGTTGCCGGAGATCGCCCCGTTTCACAGCACGGTGACGAAGGCGTTGCCCAAGGCGCTGTGGCTGCAGCAACTGTCGGGGCCGGGCGAAGGCCGTTTCCTGTCCACCAACAAGGGCAATTATGTGACCGTGTATACCTGCCGCGCGGACACCTGCAGCACCCATCAGTACGTGTTCGCGATGGAGACCGCCTACCGCAAGAAGTGGGCGCTGCACTACCGCAAGGACGCGACTGCCGGGAAATCCGGCGAGCGGCTGCGCTGGTTTGGCGATCCGGACGAGCAGGTCAAGAGCGTCCTGCTTGCGGCGCGCGCCCTTTACGCCGGCGAGAAGCCCGTGCCCTTGCGCTGACGCGCGGGTTCATTCTTCAGTGCGCCAGCCAGCGCGGCCCGCGAGGAGTTTTCCTTTTCCATGTCCACCCTGTCAGTCTGCGTTGCGGTAACGATTGCGCTGGCGTTGGCGTACCATAACGCGCGCGCCTGGGTGTGGACGCTGGTGTTCGCGGCGGTGATGGCCGTACTGCACTGGGCAGTGCCGCTGTCCGCGGCCGCTGCAGTGGCGGGCTGGATCGCCGTGGCGGTATTCGCTCTGCTCGCCAACCCGACGCCGGTGCGTCGCCTGCTGGTCGCCACACCGCTGCTCGGCGTGTTCCGCCGCATCCTGCCCCAACTGTCGCAGACCGAGCAGGAGGCACTCGATGCCGGCACGGTCTGGTGGGACGGTGACCTCTTCACGGGCCGGCCCGACTGGAAAAAACTGCTCGCCTATCCGAGACCGCGGCTCACCGCCGAGGAACAGGCCTTCCTCGACGGACCGGTCGAGGATTTGTGCCGGATGATCGACGACTGGCAGATCACGCAGGAACTGAACGACCTGCCGCCGAACGTCTGGCAGTTCATCAAGGACCAGGGCTTCCTCGGGATGATCATTCCGAAGGCACACGGCGGCAAGGGCTTTTCCGCGCTGGCGCACTCGGAAGTGGTGATGAAACTCACCACGCGCAGCGGTACCGCCGCCGTGTCGGTGATGGTGCCGAACTCGCTGGGGCCCGGAGAACTGTTCCTGCACTACGGCACCGAGGCACAGAAAAGTTATTACCTGCCGCGGCTCGCCATGGGCCTGGAGATGCCGTGCTTCGCGCTGACGAGCCCGGAAGCCGGATCCGACGCCGGCGGGATTCCCGACTTCGGCCTCGTATGCCGCGGTGAATGGGAGGGCAAGCCGGACGTGCTGGGCATCCGGCTGACCTGGGAAAAGCGCTACATCACGCTGGGCCCCATCGCGACACTGCTCGGGCTCGCCTTCCGCCTCTACGATCCAGACCATCTCCTCGGCGACAAGAAAGACATCGGCATCACGCTCGCCGTGATTCCGACCAAGACGTCGGGCGTGCACATCGGCCGTCGGCATTTCCCGCTGAACGCCGCATTCCAGAACGGCCCTAACTGGGGCAAGGACGTGTTCATCCCGATGGACTACGTCATCGGCGGTGTGGATTACGTCGGACAGGGCTGGAAGATGCTGATGAACTGCCTGGCGGCGGGGCGCTCGATCTCGCTCCCGGCCAATGGCGTGGGCATTGCCAAGATGGCCTCGCTCACGACCGGGGCCTACGGCCGCGTGCGCACGCAGTTCAAGCTGTCGATCGGCCGCTTCGAGGGCGTGGAAGAGGCCATGGCGCGCATCGGCGGCAACACCTACCTGATCGACGCCGCGCGCGTGATGACCGCGGGCGCCGTGGACCTCGGCGAGAAGCCCTCGGTGATCTCCGCGATCGTGAAGTACCACCTGACCGAGCGCGGGCGCGCGGTGATCAACGACGCGATGGACGTGCACGGCGGCAAGGGCATCTGCATGGGCCCGAACAACTATCTCGCGCGCGCCTACCAGCAGACGCCGATCGCGATCACCGTCGAGGGCGCGAACATCCTCACGCGCTCGATGATCATCTTCGGGCAGGGTGCCATCCGCGGCCATCCGTGGGTGCTGAAGGAAATCGCCGCCACGCGCGAAGCCGACCGCGGCAAGGCTGTCGCCGACTTCGACCGCGCGTTCTGCGGCCACGTGGCGTTCGGCATTTCGAATTTCGCGCGCGCGCTGTGGATGGGTCTGACGCGCGGCGCCTTCGTGTTCGATGTACCCGGTGGCAGTGCGACGCGGCATTTCTACCGGCAGTTCACACGGCTTTCCAGCGCCTTCGCGCTGGCGGCGGATCTTTCCATGTTCGTGCTGGGCGGCGCACTCAAGCGGCGCGAGCGGCTGTCCGCGCGCCTCGGCGACATCCTGTCGCTGCTGTATCTGGGCTCGGCCGCGCTGAAGCGTTTCGAGGATGACGACCGCCCGCCGGAGGACGAACCCTTCCTGCAGTGGGCGCTGGAAGACACGCTGGTCCGCATCCAGG
>CAZXNF010000044.1:3775-12925 GCA_964641785.1 uncultured Streptomycetaceae bacterium
TACGGGCTGTTCGAGAATTTCCCCAGCCGGCCGCTCGCCGCGTTCTTGCGGCTCGTGATCTTTCCGTGGGGGCGCGAGTACCGGCTGCCCACGGATCGGCTCGGCAGCCGGGTGGTGGGCCTCATGATGGAGCCCTCCGCCGCGCGGGACCGACTGACCAAAGGCGTCTACATCTCGCCGGACGAAAACGACCCGATCGCCACGCTGGAGGCGGCCTTGCGCGCGGTCATCGCCGCGGAGCCGGTCGAGGCCAAGCTCCGCGCGGCGCTGCGCGACGGCCGCGTGGAGACGGCCTACGGCGAACTCGCCGCGGAGCGCGCGCACGAGCAGGGCGTGCTGAGCCCAGAGGAGTTCGCGCTGTTCGAACGGGCGCGGGCCCTGCGCCGCCGCGTCATCATGGTCGACGACTTCCCGCAGGACCTCGGCCGCTCCGAGATCACCCAGACCACCCGGCCAGTGACCTTCGAGGCCTTGAGACCAAGGGCCTGAGCGCCATGAACGACCGCGTGCTCCTCAGCCGGGACGGGCCGGTCGCGACGATCACCCTCAACCGCCCGGACGTCCTCAACGCCATGGACGGCGACATGATCGTGGCCTTGCGGCAGGCCTGCGAGGCGGCCGCGAGCGATGCGGCTGCGCGCGCGATCGTGCTGCGCGGCGCGGGCAAGGCCTTTCTGGCGGGCGGGGACGTGGCCTTGTTTCAGGCGAACCTGGCGACGCTGCCAGAGATGATTTCCACACTGGCGCACGAACTGCACGCGGGTATCGTCGCCTTGCGCGGGGCCGCCAAGCCGGTGCTGGCGAGCGTGCACGGTGCGGTGGCCGGCGCGGGCATGAGCCTGCTGGCCGCCGCCGACCTGGCCATTGCCGCTGCGGGCACGAAGTTCACAATGGCCTACAGCCGGATCGCCACGAGTCCCGACGGTGGCAGCACGTACTTCCTGCCGCGCATCCTCGGCACCCGCCGCGCGCTGGAGCTGATGCTGCTGTCGGAACCGTTCGATGCGGACACCGCGCATCGGCTGGGACTCGTGAACCGGGTAGTGCCCGACGCGGAACTGGCCGCATTCACGGCGGAATTCGCCGCGCAACTGGCGGCGGGGCCTACGCGCGCGTTCGCGGAGACCAAGGCGCTCGTCAACGCGAGCCACGGCCGCGACCTGGAGGCGCAGCTCCGGGCCGAGGTGGAAGCCTTCGCGCGCTGCGCGCGGGCGGCGGACCTCGCGGAGGGGGTGACGGCCTTCGTGGAAAAGCGCAAGCCAGAATTCAAAGGCCATTAGCCGCCAAGGAGAGACGAAAGACGAAAGACGAAAGACGAACGGTTGTCGCAGTCGGACCTTGTAGCCACTTCTGCCTTTTCTCGACTATCGTCTCTCGCTCTTTTGCGTTGGTGTTTTCTTGGCGTCTTGGCGGCAAACAAAGAGGCAGGCATGAGCGGTTTGCAGGGTAAAACCATCTTCATCACCGGCGCGAGCCGCGGCATCGGCCGCGAGATCGCGCTGCGCTGCGCGCGCGACGGCGCGAACCTCGTGCTGGCCGCCAAGACCGCCGAGCCGCATGCGAAGCTCGCCGGCACCATCCACAGCGTGGCTGCGGAAGTGGAGCAGGCGGGCGGCCGGGCGCTGGCGATCCAGCTCGACGTGCGCGATGACCCGGCGATCGACGCCGCAGTTGCCCAGGCGGTTTCCGCGTTCGGCGGGATCGACATCCTGGTCAATAACGCCAGCGCCATCGCGTTGACCGGTACGCTCGACACACCCGCCAAACGTTTCGACCTGATGCTGGGGGTCAATACGCGCGCGACCTTTCTGGTGAGCCGGGCCTGCGTGCCGCACCTCAAGCGCTCGGCCAACGCGCACATCCTGAACCTCGGGCCGCCGCTTTCGCTGCAGCCGAAGTGGTTCAAGGATCACACGGCCTACACGATCTCGAAATACGGCATGAGCCTGTGCACGCTGGGCATGGCAGCCGAATTCGCCGCGGACGGCATCGCCGTCAACTCACTGTGGCCGAAGACCACCATCGCGACGGCCGCCATCGAGGTCAACTTCCCGGCCGCGATCCTGCGCGCCAGCCGCAAGCCGGCGATCGTGGCGGACGCGGCCCACGCCGTCCTCAGCCGCGACAGCCGCGCGCCAGGCGCGAGCGGCAACTTTTATATCGATGAGGCGGTGCTGCGGGCGGCGGGTGTCACCGATTTCGAGCCGTACGCCGTGACGCCGGGCATTCCGCTGTATCCTGACCTGTTTCTGGAATAACAAGACCCATACGAGGAGGAGCCATGGCCCTTGCATCCCATGTGGTGACCCTGGAGGAAGCCAATACACTCGACGGGCTGTTCGCGGCGCGCGTCAAACGGACGCCCGACGCGATGGCCTACCGCGATTTCAACGCCGAGCACGGCAACTGGCGCGATTACAGCTGGGCGCAGATCGACCGCCAGGTGGCGCGCTGGCAGGCGGCGCTGGAGAAGGAGGGGCTCGCCCCGGGCGACCGCGTGGCGATCATGCTGCGCAACTCGCCGGAATGGGTGATCTTCGATCAGGCGGCGCTGGGCCTCGGGCTGGTCGGCGTGCCGCTTTACACGCAGGACCGGCCTGACAACGCGGCCTATATCATGGGCAACGCCGGCTGCAAGGTGGTGCTGATCGAGACCGCCGAGCAATGGAAGGCGCTCAAGCCCTGCATCGGGGACCTGAAGGCGCTGGTACGGATCGTGACCGTCAAACCGGTTGCCGACCCTGCCGAGCCCCGGCTGGTGGCTGCCACCGACTGGCTGCCCGCGGATGGCGGGGCGACGCGGCACCTGCCGCGTGACCCCAAGGCGCTGGCGTCCATCGTCTACACCTCGGGCACGACCGGCCGGCCCAAGGGCGTGATGCTGTCGCATCACAACATCCTGTCCAATGCCGCCGCGAGCTCGACGGTGCTGGCACCTACGGCGGAAGACCTGTTCCTGTCCTTCCTGCCGTTGTCGCACACGCTGGAACGCACGGCGGGCTATTACCTGACCATGATGTGCGGCGCGCCGGTGGTATTTGCCCGTTCCGTCACTCAGCTCGCGGATGACCTGCAGACGCAGAAGCCGACCATGCTGATTTCCGTGCCGCGCATCTACGAGCGGGTCAATAATGCGATCCGCAGCAAGCTGGCGGACGGTCCGCCGCTGCGCAAAAAACTGTTCGAGCTCGCGGTCGAGGTGGGCTACGCTCGCTTCGAGCACGCGCAGGGACGCGGCGGCTGGAAGCCGTCCTTCCTGTTATGGCCCGTATTGAACGCCCTGGTGGCGAAGAAAATCCTCGCCCGCCTCGGCGGGCGCATGAAAGTTGCCATCTCCGGCGGCGCCGCGCTGTCGCCGGAGATCGCGCGCGTGTTCATCGGGCTCGGCCTGCCGGTGCTGCAGGGCTACGGCCTGACCGAGACCAGCCCGGTGATCGCGGCCAACAGCCCCGGGGACAACCTGCCGGAAAGCGTGGGCAGGCCCCTACCCGGTGTGGAGGTGAAGCTTGGCGACAAGGATGCGCTGTTGTGCAGGGGCCCCAACGTCATGCTCGGCTACTGGGGCAACGAGGAAGCCACCCGCGCGATGATCGCCCCGGACGGCTGGCTCAACACCGGCGACACCGCGCGCATCGATGCCCAGGGGCGCATCACGATCACCGGGCGCATCAAGGACATCATCGTCATGTCCAACGGCGAGAAGATCCCGCCGGCCGACATGGAGGCGGCGATCGTGCGCGACACATTGTTCGAGCAGGTGCTCCTGATCGGCGAGGGCAAGGCTTACCTGTCGGTCATCGCGGTCATCAACGCGGATTTGTGGCGCAAGGCGGCCGAACAGGCGGGCATGTCTCCCGAAGCGCGCGACGCGCTCGGCGGCAAGCCGGCGCAGCAACTCGCGCTGGCGCGGATCGGCGCGCAATTGAAGGAGTTCCCGGGTTACGCCCAGGTGCGTCGGATCAGCCTGACGCTGGATCCGTGGACGGTGGAGAACGGCCTGATGACGCCGACCATGAAACTCAAACGCGCCAAGGTCATGGAGAAGTTCAACGCCGAACTTGACCGCATGTACGAGGGCCGGGGCGGGCAGTGAACGACACCTTGCCCGACAAGCAGCCGATCCTGCGCCTGGTGCCGATGCCTTCGGACGCCAACTCGAGCGGCGACATTTTCGGCGGCTGGGTGATGTCCCAGGTGGACATCGCCGGCAGCATTCCCGCCATCCGCATGGCCAAGGGGCGGGTGGCCACGGTGGCGGTCAACTCCTTCCAGTTCAAGCAGGCGGTGCTGGTTGGCGATCTCGTCAGCTTCTACGCGGAGGTGGAGCGCATCGGCCGCACCTCCATCACCGTGCGCGTCGAGGTTTACGCCCAGCGCAACCCGGTGCGCGAGGAGTGCGTAAAGGTCACCGAGGCAGTGCTGACCTACGTGGCTGTGGACGGCAATCGGCAACCGCGTGTTGTAGCGGCACAACAATGAGACCGCTGGATGTTGTAAACCCCTGATTGCCGGGTAAGAATGTGCGGAATTCCTCGGTCGGCATCGCCACTCAGCGACGACATCGACTTCATGACAATCGGATCAGGAAGCCAAAGTGGGCAACTTCATGTTTCATAAGAATATTTCGTCTGTCGCTGTGGCGGCAGCCATGGCCTCCACAGCCGGCGGTGCAGTGGCGTCCGGCTTTGCGCTGATGGAGCAGAACTCGAGCGGCTTGGGCAACGCCTATTCCGGCCAGGGTGCCGCCGCCGAGAACGCCAGCACGATCTTCTTCAATCCCGCCGGCATGACACTGCTGCCGGGCCGGCAGGTTTCCGGGTCCGTCGAGCTGATCCAGACCTCCGCCAAGTTCACCGACAGCGGTGCCTCACGCAACGGCCTCGGCGCATTTGCGCCTGCGGGCGGCGACAACGGCGGCAACGCCGGCGGCTTGCACGGTATTCCGAACGGCTTCGTGTCGTGGCAACTGACCGACACGTTGTGGGCGGGCTTGGGCGTTTCGGTTCCCTTCGGCCTGTCGACCGACTACGGCGCCAACTTCATCGGGCGCTTTCAGTCGCGCACTTCCGAGGTCAAAACGCTGGACATCAATCCCAGCCTTGCCTGGAGGCCCCTGAACTGGCTCGCGGTCGGCGGCGGGTTCAGCATTCAGCAGGGATCGATCAAGATCCAGCGGGCGGCCCCTATCGCCGGCGAACGCAGCACCACCACGGACCTTGACGATACCGGCTGGGGCTGGAACGTCGGTGCGATGCTGATGCCGACCGACTCGACGCGTATCGGGCTGTCTTACCGCTCGGCGATCAAATACAACATGACGGGCACGTTCAGCAGCAACTCGCCGATCAACCCCGTCGGCAGCGTCTCCATGGCCATCAAGGTGCCCGACACCTGGAGCATCAGTGGTTCGCAGCGCTTCGGCGACGTTCAGTTGCTGGCCGATTACACCTATACGAAATGGGACGTCGTGCAGTCGCCGCTGCTGATCGCGCAGACGCCCACGGTCGCCACTCCGCCGGGCGGCGTGCTGTCCACCTTCAACCTGCTGTTCCGCAACACGTACCGGGCGGGCCTCGGCGTCAATTACGACCTGAACCAGGCGTGGATGCTCAAGGGTGGCGTGGCCTACGACAAGAGCCCTGTCACGGACGCCACCCGCACCGCCTTCTTGCCCGACAACAACCGCACCTGGCTGTCGGTCGGCGCCAAGTGGCGGCCGTCGAAGGACCTCACGCTCGATGTCGGTTACGCGCATCTGTTCATCAGCGACGCTCCGATCAATAACCTGCAACTGGCCACTGGCGGCGGCAATGTGGTTGGCACCTACAAGGCCAACGTGAACATCCTCGGCGGGCAGGCGACCTACCGGTTCTGAGCCTCCGCACCGTTCCCGCATCGACGGCCGCAGCGCAACGCTGCGGCCGTTTTTTCGTGCGCGGGAGACGCGGGGCGCGCGTGCTACCATTTCCGGCCTTTCCGGAGAGTCCGCATGCCCGTCGCACCGTTTCACGTTCGCCGCGTCGCCGTCCTCGGCGCCGGCGTGATGGGCGCCCAGATTGCGGCCCATCTCGCCAACGCGGATGTCGAACCCATTCTTTTCGACCTGCCCGCGAAGGAAGGGGACCCCAACGGCGTCGTGAACAAGGGCATTGAGGGGCTGAAGAAGCTGGAGCCCAGCCCGCTGGCTTCCGCCCGCCGCGCGACCTTCATCCAGGCGGCCAACTACGAACAGCACCTGCCGCTGCTGGCGGAATGCGACCTCGTGATTGAGGCGATCTCCGAGCGCATGGACTGGAAGGCGGATCTCTACCAGAAGGTCGCGCCTCACCTCGGCGCACACACCATCTTTGCCAGCAATACCTCCGGCCTGTCGATCAACCGCCTCGCCGAAGCCATGCCCGAGGCGGTGCGGCCCCGTTTCTGCGGCGTGCATTTCTTCAACCCGCCGCGCTACATGCACCTGGTCGAGCTGATCCCGGCCCGCACCAGCGACGCGGCGATGCTCGACAATCTCGAGCGCTTCCTGGTCACCACGCTCGGCAAAGGGGTCATCCGCGCCAAGGACACGCCCAACTTCATCGCCAACCGCGTCGGCGTGTTCTCGATGCTGGCAACGATTCATCACGCCACGGGACTCAAACTCGGCTTCGACGAGGTCGATGCCCTGACCGGGCCATCGATCGGGCGGCCCAAGAGCGCCACCTTCCGCACCGCCGACGTGGTAGGGCTCGATACCTTCGCGCATGTCGTGAAGACGATGGCGGACACGCTGCCGGACGATCCCTGGCACCGTTTCTATGAGGCCCCCGCGTGGCTCAGGACGCTCATCGAACAGGGCGCGCTGGGCCAGAAGACCAAACGCGGCGTGTACCAGAAGGTCGGCCGCGACATCCAGGTGCTCGATACGGGCACCGGCCAGTATCGCGTGTCGGCCGGCAAAGCCGACGACGCGGTGGCCGAGATCCTGAAGAACAAGGACTGGGCGGCGCGCTTCGCGGCCCTGCACGCGTCCACGCATCCGCAAGCGGTGTTCCTGTGGTCTATCTTCCGTGATGCCTTCCATTATTGCGCGGTGCATCTCGCGGACATTGCGGACAACGCGCGCGACCTCGATCTTGCGATCCGCTGGGGTTTCGGCTGGAATGAAGGTCCGTTCGAAATCTGGCAGGCCGCGGGCTGGCAGCAGGTGGCGGGCTGGATTGCGGAGGACATCGCCGCCGGCAAGACGATGGCGAGCGTGCCGCTGCCCGCGTGGGTCACGGATGGCCGCACCGGCGTGCACGCCGCGGAGGGCTCTTACTCGCCTGCCGCGAAGCGCGCGGTCGGGCGCTCGACATTGCCCGTCTACCGCCGCCAGCTGTTCCCCGACCGCCTGCGCGGCGAGCCGGTGACTTATGGCACGACGGTGTTCGAGACGGATGCCCTGCGGATGTGGACGACCGGCGACGACATCGCCATCGCGAGCTTCAAGAGCAAGATGCACGCGATCGGCGACGACGTGCTCGACGGCGTGCTGGAAGCGATTGATCGCGCGGAGTCGGATTTTGCCGCGCTGGTCATCTGGCAGACCGAGCCGCCGTTTTCGGTTGGCGCGAACCTCAAGAAGACAACCGCCAGCGGCGGAAGCTCGGGACCGCCTTCCGCAGCCGGTCAGTTGCTGAAGAAGTTCCGCCGCGCGACCGAAGCCGCGGTGCTGAAGGCGGCACGCGCACTGAACGTGGCCGACCACCTGATGGCCGGCAAGCTCGCGGAAGTGGAGCGCCTGGTGGCGCAGTTCCAGCACACGACGGGCGAACTCCGCTATTCCATGGTGCCGACCGTGGCAGCGGTGGACGGACTGGCGCTGGGCGGCGGTTGCGAGTTCATCATGCATTGCGACCGTGCCGTGGCCACGCTGGAGTCCTATATCGGTCTCGTGGAGGCAGGCGTGGGCCTGCTGCCCGCGGGCGGCGGCTGCAAGGAGTTCGCGCGGCGCGCCGTCGAGGATGCGAAAGGCGGCGACACGCTGCCCTTTCTGCGCCGCTACTTCGAGGCAGTGGCGACGGCCCAGGTCGGCAAGAGCGCGGAGCACGCACGCGAGCTGGGCTACCTGCGCGCCACCGACCGCATCGTGATGAACCGCTTTGAACTGTTATACATCGCCAAGCAGGAAGCGCGCGCGATGGCGGAGGCCGGCTACCGCCCGCCACTGCGCTCCCGCGCGATCCCGGTTGCCGGACGTTCGGTCATCGCCACCTTCAAGGCCTACATGTCCAACCTGCTGGCCGGCGGCTTCATCTCCGATCACGACTACCTGATCGGCTGCAAGGTCGCGGAAGTCCTGTGCGGCGGCGACGTCGAGGCGGGCAGTCTGGTCGATGAGAAGTGGCTGCTCGATCTGGAGCGCCGGCATTTCATGGAACTGCTGGCGACCGAGAAAACGCAGGCCCGCATCGAGGCCATGCTGAAGACCGGAAAGCCCTTGAGAAACTAGGACTGAGAGGCGAGGACTGAGGACTCAGAAGCAAGGACTGAGAGAAGGGACTGAGGACCGGGGTTTAATGCTTTTCCTCTCAGTCCTGAGTCCTCAGTCCTGGGTCCTGGGTCCTGAAACCAAGGATAGATGATGAGCAAACAAATACAGGACGCCTACATCGTCGCCGCCGTGCGGACACCCGTCTGCAAGGCGCCGCGCGGCACGCTGAAGAACGTGCGGCCGGACGACCTGCTGGCCTTCGCGCTGAAGAGCGCCTTCCAGCGCGTGCCGGGGCTCGACATGGGCGCCGTCGACGACGTGATCGTCGGCTGCGCGATGCCGGAAGCCGAGCAGGGCATGAACGTGGCGCGCATCGGCTTGCTGCTGGCCGGGATGCCCAACCACGTGGCGGGCATGACGATCAACCGCTTCTGTTCCTCCGGCGTGCAGGCGGTGGCGCTGGCCGCGGACCGCATTCGGCTCGGCGAGGCGGACGTGATGGTGGCGGCCGGCACCGAAAGCATGAGCATGGTGCCGATGGGCGGCAACAAGCCGTCCTTTTCGCCGGCGATTTTCGACAAGGACGAGAACATCGCCATCGGCTACGGCATGGGCATCACCGCGGAGCGGGTCGCGCAGCAGTGGAAAATTTCCCGCGAGGATCAGGACCTGTTCGCCGCGGAAAGCCATCGCCG
>CAZXNF010000045.1:0-1083 GCA_964641785.1 uncultured Streptomycetaceae bacterium
GGCTTTATCCATACGCGCATCCTGGCGTACGCCGCGAAATACGCGTCGGCGTTCTACGGCCCCTTCCGCGACGCCGTGCGCTCGGCGCGGTCGCTGGGCAAGAGCGACAAGCGCAATTACCAGATGGATCCGGGCAACAGCGATGAAGCGCTGTGGGAAGTCGGGCTCGACCTTGAAGAAGGCGCCGACATGGTCATGATCAAGCCGGGGCTGCCGTATCTGGACATCGTGCGCCGCGTGAAAGACACCTACCACGCACCGACCTTCGTCTACCAGGTCAGCGGCGAATACGCGATGCTGAAGGCGGCCTGTGCGCTCGGCCACCTTGACGAGCGCGCGGCAGTGATGGAAGTCCTGCTCGCATTCAAGCGCGCGGGCGCCGACGCCGTCATGACCTATTTCGCGCCGCAAGCGGCGGCGTGGCTTAAAAAGTAGCCCCTGCGGCGATCAGCGCGGCCACCGCGTCCGCGCGCACGCGTTCGAGGGGCGTGCCGCCGGGATGCGTGGTCAGCGACGTGCGCTGGTCGGCGACGGTCAGCAGCGCCAGCTGGATTTCCACGCCATCGCGTTCGAGCGTGAACGTCGGCGCCACCACCTCGCGATCACCGGCGTAAAAGCGCGCAGACCCGGGCCGGTACGTCATGCCCTGATCGAGCAGGAAGGGTTCCAGCGCCTTGCCGCGGTCGGTGAATAAATGCAGATGTATGTTGGCGAAGCGGCCGGCGGTGCCTTTCAATACGGCGCCCGTGAGGTGTGGATTGAAATCGCCGAGCGCGCGCATCGCCTCGAGCGCGATTTCGCGCAGCCGCTGCAGGCGCGCCGGATGCGCCGTGGTTTCAAAGATCGTCCGGTATTCCGCGAGCGCGGCGTCGATTTCCGCGTTGTCCGGCAAGGCCCGTGTCTCGGGAATGCCCGCTGCACGCGCGGCCTTGCGCTTGGCGAGCGCGTAGTCCTCGATGCCATCCTCGGCCATCAGCCGCGCGGCCATGTGCGCCAGTCGCGCGCGTTCCAGATTACGGCTGCGGTCTTTCGCCAAGTAGCGGTCAGAACAGCTGGTTGCGCACGTCTTCCGTCCGGGCCGGC
>CAZXNF010000045.1:1093-12802 GCA_964641785.1 uncultured Streptomycetaceae bacterium
GGAGCACCCCCGCTGCCGGCAGCGCCCGGCAGCGTTGCAGGCGCCGCCTCATGGTCGGGCTCGGGCGGCGGAAACTCCTGGAAGAAATACTCGACGATGCCACCCTTGTCCGGCTCGCGCATGCCGGTCGCGGCATTGATGCGGATCGCCGTGATGCCCCCCGGGGGGGTGCGCGGTTCTTCCGGGACGCCTTTCAGCGCCTTGCCCATGAAGCCCATCCAGATCGGCAAGGCGGCAGCACCTCCGGTTTCGTTGTGGCCCAGGGTCCGCGGATTGTCGAAGCCGACCCACGCGACAGCCACCAGGGTCGCGTTGTAGCCGCAGAACCAGGCATCGACGAACTCGTTGGTGGTGCCCGTCTTGCCGGCGAGGTCGGTGCGGCCGAGCTGCATCGCGCGGGCGGCGGTGCCGACGCGCACGACGTCCTGCATGATGCTGTTCATGATGAAGGCGTTGCGCGCATCGATCGCGCGCTCTGCGCCTTCGCCCGCCCGCTGCGGCTGGGCGCGCGCGAGCACGGTGCCCTTGGCATCCTCGATGCGTTCGATGAAGTACGGCTGCACTCGGAAGCCGCCGTTGGCGAAGATCGAATACGCGCCCGCCATCTGCATGGGTGTCACGTTGCCGGCGCCCAGCGCCATGGTCAGGTACGGCGGGTGGTATTTCGCCTCGAAACCGAAACGGGTGATGTAGTCCTGCGCGTACTGCGGGGTGATCGCCTGCAGGACCCGCACCGACACGAGGTTCTTCGATCTCACGAGCGCCGTGCGCAGCCGCATCGGGCCCTCGAACTTGCCGTCGTAGTTCCTCGGTGCCCAGGGTTCGCTGCCGGTCTGGCTGGCATCGAAGGTGAGCGGCGCGTCGTTGATGATCGTGGCCGCGGTGAAGCCCTTCTCGAGCGCCGCGGAATACACGAAAGGCTTGAAGCTCGAGCCAGGCTGGCGCAACGCCTGCGTGACATGGTTGTACTTGTTGCGCGCGAAGTCGAAGCCGCCGATCAGCGCGCGGATCGAGCCGTCGCGAGGATCGAGCGACACCAGGGAGGATTCCACCTGCGGCAGCTGTACGAGCTGCCACACGCCCTTGTCGTCCTTCTGGACGCGCACGATCGCGCCGCGCCGGATGCGCTGGTTGGCACCGACCTTGTCACCGAGCATGCGCGCGGCGAACTTGAGGCCTTCGCCCTTGACCTCGATGATTTCGCCGCCCCGGCGGTACACCTTCACTGCGGCGGGGGAAGCGTCGAGTACCAGCGCCGCGATCAAGTCGTCGCTGTCGGTTTCGTCCTGCAGCGCCTCCTCGAAAGCCTCTTCGTTCGCCTGCGGCGGAATTTCCGCATAGCCCTCGGGGCCGCGGTAGCCGTGACGACGGTCGTAGTCGAGCACTCCCTTGCGCAGGGCTGCGTAGGCGGCGTCCTGGTACTGCGTGTTGAGCGTGGTGTAGACGCGGAAGCCCTTCGTGTAGGCGTCTTCCTGAAAACGCTCGTAGACAATCTGCCGCACCATCTCCGCGAAATGGTCCGCCCGCGTGGTGAAATCGTTGACCTCGCGCTTGACGGCCATCGGTTGCGCCTCGGCGGCCACGAACTGCGCCTCGGTGATGCTGCCCAGTTCGCGCATGCGGCGCAGCACGTACTGCTGACGCACCTTGGCGCGTTTCGGATTGGCCACCGGGTTGTAACGCGACGGCGCCTTGGGCAAGCCGGCCAGCATGGCCGCTTCGGCGAGCGTCAACTGCTCCAGCGTTTTGCCGAAATAGATCTGCGCGGCCGCGGCAAACCCGTAGGCGCGCTGGCCCAAATAGATCTGGTTCACGTACAGCTCAAGGATCTGGTCCTTGGAAAGGTTGTGCTCGATTTTGAAGGCCAGCAGGATTTCATTGACCTTGCGTGTGTAGGTCTTCTCCTTCGACAGGAAGAAGTTGCGCGCCACCTGCATGGTGATCGTGCTCGCACCCTGGCGCGCGCCGCCTGCGGCCACGTTCGACAGCGCCGCGCGCAGGATGCCGAGGTAATCCACGCCGCCGTGCTGGTAGAAACGCTCGTCTTCCGCGGCCAGGATGGCCTCGCGCATGGTCTTGGGCACGTCGCCGATCCGGACCACCGCCCGCCGTTCCTCGCCGAACTCGCCGATCAGCCGCCCCTCGGCGCTGTAGATCCGGAGCGGGACCTTGGGCTGGTAATCGGTCAACACCCCCAGCGAGGGGAGGCTGGGATAGATGATGACGGCGACAAAAGACACCAGGAGGCCGCCTGCGGCGATCACCACGGCAGCCAGGAGAACGGGAAAGGCCCACCAACGCAGCTTCATGAATGAGAAATTATAACGAAAAATCAGTAACTTGAAATAAGAAACCCGTAGAAAACCTTTACCCCGCGAAGGCGAATCCGGGCGATTGGACACCGCTCAGACCGGGAAAGTCTTGAAAGTGTTGCAATTCTGCACATTGTGAACGGGGATTTGCTTTACTCACCACATAGTTGTTGCTAGAGTCTCATGTAAATTATCCAAAGTGGCCCTAACCCACCCATGCTTAAGGGAAAAATCAATTTCGACTTCGCCGCTCTTGAACGATTGTTCAAGAGCAAGGCGCCGCCCATAATCGGCTGCGATATCAGTTCCTCGTCCATCAAACTGGTCGAGATCACGGACGCGGGCAAGGGCGTCTACCGGGTCGAGCGCTACGCGATCGAGCCGCTGCCCCGCGATTCGGTGACGGACGGCAACATCATGAATCTGGACGCCGTCAGCGATTCCATGAAGCGCGGCTGGAAAAAGCTGGGCAGTACCATCAAGAACGTCGCCCTGGCGCTGCCCGCCTCCGCCGTGATCACCAAAAAGATCATCGTGCCTGCCGGCCTCAGCGAGGACGAGCTGGAGCCCCAGGTCGAAAGCGAGGCGAACCAGTACATCCCGTTCGCCCTGGACGAGGTCAACCTGGATTTCCAGGTGCTGGGCCCCGCCCCCAACAACCCGGAAGACATGGAAGTGCTGATCGCGGCCTCGCGCAAGGAAAAGATCGAGGATCGGGTGGCGGCGGCCGAATCGGCGGGCCTCAAGGCCCTGGTGATGGACGTCGAGTCCTTCGCGACCCAGACCGCCTTTGAACTGATCGAGCGGCAGCTGCCGGACAACGGCAAGGACCAGAACATCGCCATCGTCGACGTGGGCATGACGATGATGAACGTCAATGTGCTGCGCAACCGCAGTTCCGTCTACATGCGCGAGCAACCCTTTGGCGGCAACCAGCTCACGCAGGAAATCCAGCGCCAGTACAGCATGTCGCCGGAGGACGCCGAGGCCTACAAGCGCACCGGCGGGCTGCCCGACAACTACGAAACCGACATCCTGCAGCCGTTCATGGACACGCTGGCGCTTGAAGTTGCCCGCGCCCTGCAGTTTTTCTTCACGTCGACCCAGTTCAACCAGGTCAACCACGTGCTGCTCGCGGGGGGCTGCGCCTCCATCCCGGGCATCGATGAAGTGGTGGCCCGGCGGACCCAGGTCAACACGCTGATCGCCAACCCCTTCACGAACATGGCGCTGTCCTCGAAGATCCGGCCGAAGTACCTGGCCACGGACGCGCCATCGCTGATGGTGGCCTGCGGCCTGGCGATGCGGAGATTCGACGCATGATTCGCGTAAACCTGCTCCCGCACCGCGAGCTCAAGCGCAAGCAGCAGCAGCGGGACTTCATCGTCATGGTGATCGGCGTGCTCGGCATCGCCGCCGCCATCTGGTTCGGCGCGCATACCTATCTCGCGGGCCAGCTCGAAGAGCAGAAGGGCCGCAATACTTATCTGGAAGGCGAGATCGCGCTCCTCGACAAGCAGATCGACGAGATCAAGCGCCTGAAGGAACAGACCGCCCAGCTGCTGGCGCGGAAAAAAGTGGTCGAATCACTGCAGTCCAACCGCAATGAAACGGTGCACCTCATCGACCAGCTCGTGCGGCAGCTGCCCGACGGCGTCTACCTCAAGAGCGTGCGCCAGCAGGGCAACCGCGTCACGATCAACGGCCTCGCCCAGTCGAACGCGCGCGTCTCGACCCTGATGCGCAACCTCGAATCCTCGCCCTGGCTGGAGCGCCCCAATCTGATCGAAATCAAGGCCGTGAGCGCCGGCGACAAGGCCGGGGCTGTCCGCCTGTCCGACTTCACCCTCAGCGCGACGCTCACCCGCGCCACGGCAGACGACAAGAAAGCCCCCCGCAAGCCGGGCTGAGCCATCATGAATCTCGACGATTTCCGCAGACTCGACCCCAAACGCATCGGCAGCTGGCCGGCGCTGCCGAAGCTGCTCGTGCTCGGCGCTGTCTTCGTGCTCGCGATCGGCGGCGCTTACTGGTTCGACTGGCAGACCCAACTCGAGGAAATCGAGGGTGCCCAGAAGAAGGAAAGCGAGCTGCGCAACACCTTCATCGAGAAGAAAAAGGTCGCGATCGATCTTGAGGCCTACCGCCAGCAGCTCGCCGACATCGAAAAATCCTTCGGCACGTTGCTGCGCCAGCTGCCCGGCAAATCCGAGATGGACGCACTGCTCACCGACATCAACCAGGCGGGCCTCGGCCGCGGCCTGCAGTTCGAACTGTTCAAACCCGCCGCGACCGAAAGTGCGGCCGATTTCTACGCCGAACTGCCGATCAACATCCGCGTGACCGGCAGTTATCACGACATCGGGGCCTTCGCCAGCGACGTCGCGAAACTTTCGCGCATCGTCCTGCTGAACGACGTGAACATCACGCCCGGCAAGGACGGCGGACTCTCGATGGATGCCGTCGCCAAGACCTACCGTTATCTGGACGAGGACGAAATCTCGAAGCAGCGCAAAACGGCCAAGGGAGCGGCCAAGAAATGAGCGCGCGCGCCCTTCGCCTGGTACCGGCTCTCGTGGCGGCCGCACTCGTGCTGTCGGCGTGCAGCGGAGAGCAGTATTCCGACCTGCGCCAGTTCGTCAAAGAAGCGGACAACCTTCCCCACGGCCGCATTCCGCCGCTGCCGGAAGTGAAACCCTACGAACCGTTCGCCTACCAGGCCTACGACCTGACCGATCCGTTCCGGCCGCGCAAGATCGAACCGCCGAAAACGGCGGGCGGCGGCCTGCAGCCTGATTTCAGCCGCAAGAAGGAACCGCTCGAGGCCTACCCGCTCGAGAACCTGCGCATGGTCGGCACACTGCAGCAGAAGAAAGACACCTTCGCGCTCATCAAGACCCCCGACAACAACCTGTTCCGGGTCAAAACCGGCAACTATCTCGGCCAGAACTTCGGCCGGATCGAGGACATCTCTGAAGGCGCGGTCAAGTTGAAGGAAATCGTGCAGGACGGCGGCGGCGACTGGACGGAGCGTGTCAGCACGCTCCAGCTGATCGACGATGGCGCCAGGTAAGCCCAAGAATCGGAAAGTCCGAGGGAGATCACCATGAAGATACTCAGCATGATCCTGACGCGGATGGCGCGCCTCGCCCTGCCACTGGCCTGCGCCGCCGGCTTCGCCGCGACCGCGGCAGCACAAGCCCCCGCGAACAGCATCGACGCCATCAATGTCACCACCCAGACGGGCGGCGGCATCGTGCTGCGGGTCACCATGAAGGAAGCGCTGACCGCGCAGCCCGGCGCCTTCGCCATCGATAACCCGCCGCGGATCGCCTTCGACTTCCCGGGCACGGTTAACGGGACCGGCAAAGCGCGCCAGGATGTCGGCGACGGCGACCTGAAGAGCCTAAATCTGGTGCAGGTGCAGGACCGCACCCGCCTGGTGTTGAACCTCGGTCGTCAGGTCGGCTACGAAACCAAAATCGACGGCAAGAACCTGCTGATCGTCCTCGCCTCCACCGGCAGCGGCGCGGCGCCGGCCGGCGCCGCTGACGGGGCGCCCAGGGTTTCCCACTTCGCCGAACAGAAGCCCAAGGACAACCGCCACAGCGTGCGCGATATCGACTTCCGGCGCGGCCCCAAGGGCGAGGCGCGCATCGTGGTGGACCTCTCGGACAATCAGGTCGGCATCGACCTGCGCAACGAGGGCAAGCGCCTGGTGATTGACTTCCTGAACACCGCGCTGCCCAAGAATCTCGAGCGCCGTCTCGACGTGGCCGATTTCGGCACCCCGGTGACGATGGTCGACGCCCTCACCCAGGGCGGCAATGCCCGCATCTCCATCGAGCCGCGCGGCAACTGGGAGCAGTCGGCCTACCAGACCGACAACCGCTTCATCGTCGAGGTCCGGCAGATCGTCGAAGACCCGAACAAGCTGATCCAGGGCTCGCGCCAGGGCTACCAGGGCGAGAAGCTCTCGCTCAACTTCCAGAACGTGGAGGTGCGTGCGGTGCTGCAGGTGATCGCCGACTTCACAGGGCTCAACATCATCACCAGCGATACGGTGGGCGGCAATCTGACCCTGCGGCTGAAGGACGTGCCGTGGGACCAGGCGCTGGACATCATCCTGCAGGCCAAGGGCCTGGATATGCGCAAGAACGGCAACGTGGTGTGGATCGCGCCGCGCGAGGAACTGGCCACCAAGGAAAAGCTGGCCCTCGAGTCGCAGCAGCAGATCGCCGACCTGGAGCCGCTACGCACCGAGAGCTTCCAGCTGAACTACATGAAGGGCGACGCGCTGCTGCGCATCGTCGCCGACCGGGACCAGCGCATGCTGTCCAAGCGCGGCAGCGCCGTGCTCGACGCGCGCACCAACACCGTGTTCGTGCAGGACACCGCGCTGCGCCTGGAAGAGGTCCGCCGGCTGATCCGTCAGATCGACATTCCCGTGCGCCAGGTCATGATCGAGGCCCGCGTGGTGGAGGCGAGCGACTCCTTCGCGCGCAACCTCGGCGTGCGGCTCGGCGTCAACGCCCGCCAGGGCAGCCCGCTCGCCAACACCAACTCGCAGTTCATGATCGGCGGCGCGCTGGAAGTTCCGGCGTTCTACACGACCCAGGTCGCCACGCCGATCCCGACGCTGACGCAATCCCTGGGTGTGAACCTGCCCTCGCCGTCCATCAACGGTAACCGGCCTGGCGCCTTCTCGCTCGTCCTGTTCAACGACGCGCTGACCCGCTTCCTGAACCTGGAACTGTCCGCGCTGGAAGCCGACGGCAAGGGCAAGATCATTTCCAGTCCGCGCGTCATCACGGCAGACCAGACCGAAGCGTCGATCGAGCAGGGCACGGAGATTCCGTACCAGCAGTCGACCTCCAGCGGCGCCACCTCGGTGTCGTTCCGCCGCGCGACGCTGTCGCTCAAGGTGAAGCCGCAAATCACGCCCGACGACAACGTGATCATGAAGCTCGACATCCACAAGGATGCCGTCGGCGCCATAACCACGGCCGGTCCCTCGATCGAAACCAAGCAGGTGCAGACCGAGGTGCTGGTGGACAACGGCGGCACCGTGGTGATCGGCGGCATCTACCAGTCGACCGAGCTCAACACCGTCAACAAGATACCGGTGCTGGGCGACCTGCCCTACATCGGCTTCCTGTTCCGCCAGGACCTGCGCCAGGACGACAAGAGCGAACTGCTGGTGTTCATCAGTCCGCGCATCCTGAAGAACAGCCTGACGTTGCGCTGATCCGCAGCACCCGCACCTGAACGGCCGGCCAGGGCTACCCCGGCCGGCCGTTTCTCATTCGGGCAGCCCGGTAAAGGCTTCCGGTACAATCCCGTTATGGCAGTGCAAGCGGACGCAGCGGTTTCTCCTGCGCAATCGATTCCCGGCAACGTGTTTCTGGTGGGCTTGATGGGCGCCGGCAAGTCCTCGGTCGGCCGCGTGCTGGCGAAACGCCTGGACAAGGCCTTCGTCGACTGCGATCACGAACTGGAACGCCGCACCGGCGTCAGCATTCCGGTGATCTTCGACATCGAGGGCGAAGACGGCTTCCGGGCCCGCGAAACCGCGCTCATCGAGGAACTCACCGCACGCGATGGCATCGTCCTCGCCACTGGTGGCGGCGCGGTGCTGGATGCGCGCAACCGGGCGCTGCTGGCCGGCCGGGGCCGCGTGGTCTACCTCCGCGCGGCCGTGGACGAACTGTGGCGCCGCACGCGCCACGACAAGCACCGCCCGCTGCTGCAGACCCCAGACCCGCGGGCACGGCTCGCGGAACTGCTGACGACGCGCGACCCGCTGTATCAGGAAGTCGCGCACGTGGTGGTGGATACCGGCAGCCAAGGTCTGCCCGCACTGGCTGACCGCATCGTGGAGCGTCTGCAGGAACACGCCCGGATGGACGCATGCAAACCCTGAACGTTGCGCTGGGCAGCCGCAGTTACCCCATCGCGATCGGCGAAGGCCTGCTCGCGCGCGGGGACCTGGTCAAACCGCATCTGCCCCAGCCGCGCGCGGCGATCGTGACGGATAAGACGGTGGCGCCGCTCTACCTCGCGCGCCTTGAGGCGGCGCTGGGCGCGGCCGGCATCCGCACGACACCGATCGTGCTGCCGGCCGGCGAGGAAGCCAAGGACTGGCGCACCCTCAACAGCCTGTTCGACGCGCTGGTGGCGGCGCGCTGCGAGCGCCAGACCACCCTCATCGCCCTCGGCGGCGGCGTGATCGGCGACATCACCGGCTTCGCGGCCGCCACCTACCAGCGCGGCATGCCGTATGTGCAGATGCCGACTACGCTGCTCGCGCAGGTGGATTCGTCCGTCGGCGGCAAGACCGCCATCAACCATCCCGGCGGCAAGAACATGATCGGCGCCTTCTACCAGCCGCGCCTGGTGCTGGCGGATACCGCCACGCTCGCCACCCTGCCCGCGCGCGAATACGCCGCCGGCCTGGCCGAGGTCATCAAGTACGGTTTGATCCGCGACGCGGCCTTCTTCGACTGGCTGGAAACGAATCTGGACGCGCTGCTGCGCCACGATGCGGGCGCGCTGGCGCACGCGGTGGCCCGCTCCTGCGAACACAAGGCCGAAGTGGTCGCGGCCGACGAACGCGAAGAAAGCGGTGTGCGGGCACTGCTCAACCTCGGCCATACCTTCGGGCACGCCATCGAGGCCGGCATGGGCTATGGCGCCTGGCTGCACGGCGAGGCCGTCGCCGCTGGCACCCTGATGGCCGCGCGTGTTTCGCGGCGGATGGGCTTGCTTGATGCGACCGCCGTTGCCCGTATCCGCGCCCTGCTGGTGCGCGCAGGCCTGCCGGTGACGGCGCCCGCGCTCGGTCGCGACCGCTATCTGGAACTGATGGGCCTCGACAAAAAAGTCGAAGGCGGCCGCGTCCGCTTCATCCTGCTGAAAGCCATCGGCGATGCCTTCCTGACCGCGGAGATTTCCCCGGACGCGCTCGCCGCAGTACTCGATAACCCGGCCGGCGATGACTGACTCGATCCCCGGGCTCGCGCCGTACGCGGTCGGTCCGCACAATTCCCGCGGGCGCCGGCTTACAGAAGCAGCACCCGTCGGGCGCAGCGAATTCCAGCGCGACCGCGACCGCATCATCCACAGCACCGCCTTCCGCCGCCTCGAGTACAAAACGCAGGTCTTCGTCAACCACGAAGGGGACCTGTTCCGCACGCGGCTCACGCACAGCCTGGAAGTCGCCCAAATCACGCGTTCGATCGCCCGCGCGCTGGGCTTGAACGAAGACCTCGCCGAAGCCATCGCGCTCGCGCACGACCTCGGCCACACGCCCTTCGGGCACGCCGGGCAGGACGCGCTGAACGCCTGCATGAAGCCCTACGGCGGCTTCGAGCACAACCTGCAGAGCCTGCGTGTGGTGGACCAGTTGGAAGAACGCTACGGCGCCTTCGACGGCCTTAACCTCACCTTCGAAACGCGCGAGGGCATCCTCAAGCACTGCGCTCTGGTGAACGCGCGAACGCTCGGCGACATTGGCGAACGCTTCCTTAAAAAACGGCGGCCGTCGCTGGAAGCCCAGCTTGCCAACCTCGCGGATGAAGTGGCCTACAACAACCACGATGTGGACGACGGCCTGCGCTCGGGCCTGCTGTCGCTCGCGGAACTCGGCGAAATCCCGATCGTGGCCCGGCACCTGCGCGCCGTGAAGCGCGCGTATCCCGGGATCGGGGAACGTCGCCTGGTCCACGAAACCATCCGCCGCATGATCAATACGCTGGTCACCGACCTCACCACGCAAACGTCCGCCAACATCAAGCGCCACCAGCCGCGCACGCTGGACGACGTGCGGCGCGCGCCGCCGCTGGTGGCCTTCAGCCCGGCCGTGCAGCGCGAGCAGCTAACGCTCAAACGCTTCCTGCGCCTGCACCTCTACCAGCATTACCAGGTGACGCGCACGACCAACAAGGCGAAGCGCGTCCTGGCCGACCTGTTTCGGGCCTTCATGGACGAACCCCGCCTGCTGCCGCCGCAATACCAGAACCGAGCCGGCGCAGACCGCGCGAGAACAGTGGCTGACTACATCGCCGGCATGACCGACCGCTACGCCATGCGCGAGCACCGCCGTCTGTTCGCCATCGACGATATTTGACCATTCCAGTAGGACGGTCTTTATGGCGCGTCGCAGCAACTCCAGGATATCGTTGGCTATTCAAAGCCTTGAAGTCCCCGGACTGAGTCGCTATAGTTCAAGGTTCCGCTGCAGTTTTCGTAAGTTTTCCGTAAATGCGCCCGGTGCGGCCGCCCCGCGGGCAGCCCGGCCCGGGCGCGGTACGACGAGGTGACGCGTGAACCATCCTGGACTGCCACCGCCGCAAGGCCTCTATCACCCCGCGCACGAGCATGATGCGTGCGGTGTCGGTTTCGTCGCGCACATCAAGGGCGAGAAACAGCACGCCATCGTCGAACAGGGTCTGCAGATACTGAAGAACCTCACCCACCGCGGCGCGGTGGGCGCCGACCCACTGGCCGGCGACGGCGCAGGCATCCTGCTGCAGATTCCCGACCGCTTTTTCCGCGAGGAAATGCTTAAGCAGGGCGTAAAGCTGCCGCCGGCGGGCCAGTACGGCGTGGGCCTCGTGTTCCTGCCGCAGGAACCGGCTTCCCGGCTCGCCTGCGAATACGAGATCGAACGCGCGAGCAAGGACGAAGGCCAGTCGCTGCTCGGCTGGCGCGACGTGCCGCGCAACAACGCGGGCCTCGGCGTATCGGTCAAGAAGATCGAGCCGGTGATCCGGCAGGTGTTCATCGGCCGCGGCAAGGGCGTCACCGTCACTGACGCGCTGGAACGCAAGCTCTACATCATCCGCAAGAGCGCGGGCCATGCGATCCAGGCTCTGCACCTGGCCCACGGCCAGGAGTTCTACGTGCCGTCGATGTCGGCGCGCACGATCGTCTACAAGGGCATGCTGCTGGCCGACCAGGTCGGCGAGTACTACCTCGATCTGCAGGATCCCCGCGTGACCTCCGCGCTCGCGCTGGTGCACCAGCGCTTCTCGACCAACACTTTCCCGACCTGGGACCTCGCGCACCCGTTCCGCCTGATCGCCCACAACGGCGAAATCAACACCCTGCGCGGCAACGTCAACTGGATCCGGGCGCGGCAGGGCGCCATTTCGTCGCCGGTGCTCGGGCAGGACCTCGGCAAGGTGTGGCCGCTGATTTACGACGGCCAATCCGACTCGGCCTCCTTCGACAACGCCCTCGAACTGCTGGTGATGGGCGGTTACTCCATCGCGCACGCGATGATGATGATGATTCCCGAGGCGTGGGAAGGCCACGCGCGGATGGAACCCAACCGCCGCGCCTTTTACGAGTACCACGCCGCCATGATGGAGCCGTGGGACGGCCCGGCGGCCAT
>CAZXNF010000046.1:0-10831 GCA_964641785.1 uncultured Streptomycetaceae bacterium
AGTCTGGGGACAGGGTTTCCCGCCGCCCGCCTTCGAGGGGGAGTTCGAGGTCCGCGAGCAGCGCATCGTCGGCACGCGTCATCTGAAGCTGAAGCTCGCCGTCGGGAGCCGCACGGTTGACGCCATCCTGTTCGGCCGCACCGAGCCCCTGCCCGACCATGTGCGCGCCGTCTACCGTCTCGCGGTCAATGAGTTCCGGGACGTCCGCAGCCTGCAGCTCATCGTCGAACACATTGCCTGACCACCCCTGCCCACACTGGGGAAAAGCGGTGCGCGTCGGCTATAATCGCGATTTTTCCGAGTCTCCGCAGTTCCGAACCCGAATGGAAGCTGAACGCATCAACGCCATCGCCCGGCGGCTGGAAGACCTCACCGGTCGTTCCGCCGAGCTCCGGAGGTATCTTTGACTTCGACGCGAAACGCCAGCGTCTTGAGGAAGTCTCCCGCCTGATCGAGGATCCCGCGGTGTGGAGTGACGCCAAGCGCGCTTCCGACCTCGGTCGTGAAAAGAAAAGCCTCGATGACCTCGTCGCCACGCTCGACAAGCTGGGGCAGGACCTCACGGACACCACCGAACTGTTCGACATGGCGCGCGGCGAGCAAGACGCCTCGACGCTCGTCACGCTGGAAACGGATGCTGCGGGCATCGAGAGAACCGTCGCCGGGCTTGAGTTCCGGCGCATGTTCTCGCAGCCCATGGACGCGAACAACTGCTTTGTCGACATCCAGTCCGGCTCCGGCGGCACCGAGGCGCAGGACTGGGCGCAGATCCTCGAGCGCATGTACCTGCGCTACTGCGAGCGCAAGGGCTACCAGGTGGAGATCCTCGAAGAGTCCGCCGGCGAGGTCGCCGGTATCAAGAGCGTGTCGTTCAAGGTCACCGGCGAATACGCCTACGGCCACCTGCGCACCGAATCAGGCGTGCACCGCCTCGTGCGCAAGTCGCCCTTCGACTCCAACAACCGCCGTCACACCTCCTTCGTCAGCGTCTTCGTGTATCCGGAAATCGACGACACCATCGAGATCGAGATCAACCCGGCGGACCTGCGCGTGGACACCTTCCGCGCCTCCGGTGCGGGCGGCCAGCACATCAACAAGACCGATTCCGCGATCCGCATCACGCATGCGCCAACCGGCATCGTGGTGCAATGCCAGAGCGACCGCTCGCAGCACCGCAACCGTGCGGAAGCCATGGCGATGCTGAAGGCGCGACTGTACGAACTCGAAATCCGCAAGCGCAACGAGGAAAAGCAGGCGATGGAGGACACCAAGACCGACATCGGCTGGGGCCACCAGATCCGCTCCTACGTGCTCGACCAGTCGCGCATCAAGGACCTGCGCACCAATTACGAAGTCGGCAACACGCAGGCCGTGCTCGACGGCGGCCTCGACGATTTTATCTCCGCCAGCCTGAAACAGGGCGTTTAGGACGAGCCATGTCGGACGACACGCAAAAGGACGACGCAACCGCGCCAGATGACAACCAGATCATGGCGGAGCGCCGCGCCAAGCTGAAGGCGCTACGCGCGGACGGCTGGAACTTCCCCAACGATTTCCAGCGCGCCGACATGGCCGCGGAACTCGCCGAGCGCTGTGAAAGCCTCGACCGCGACACCCTCGACCTGAACCCCGTGGTGGTGCACGTCGCCGGCCGCATGATGTTGAAGCGCGTTATGGGCAAGGCGAGCTTCGCGACGCTGCAGGACCAGAGCGGCGCGATCCAGATCTACCTCACCGACAGTTTCCCCGGCAAGGCGCCGCACGCGGCCTTCAGGCACTACGACGTTGGCGACATCCTCGGCGTGCAGGGCGTGCTGTTCAAGACGCAGAAGGGCGAACTCACGGTGCGCGTGCGCGAGCTGAAGCTCCTCACCAAGGCGATCCGTCCGCTGCCCGAAAAATGGCACGGCCTGACCGACCAGGAGAGCCGCTACCGCCAGCGTTATCTCGACCTCATCTCCAACGAGGACAGCCGGCTCGTCTTCGTGCAGCGCTCGAAAGTCGTGCAGGCGGTGCGCGAGTTCCTGCTCAACCGGCGCTACCTCGAGGTCGAAACGCCGATGATGCAGCCCATCCCGGGCGGCGCCTCGGCGCGCCCCTTCGTCACGCACCACAACGCGCTCGACATGCAGTTCTACCTGCGCATCGCGCCGGAGCTCTACCTGAAGCGGCTGATCGTGGGCGGTTTCGACAAGGTGTTCGAGATCAACCGCAATTTCCGGAACGAGGGCATGTCGACCCGCCACAATCCGGAATTCACGATGCTCGAGTTCTACGTCGCCTTCCGCAACTACCACTACCTCATGGCGTTCACGGAGGAGATGCTGCGCAAGGTGGCAATGACGGTACACGGCACCACCAAGATCACCTACCAGGGCCGCGAGCTCGACTTCGAAAAGCCGTTCGCACGGCTGACCGTCGGGCAGGCGCTCCAGAAATACCACCCGGAATACACCGACGCGGTGCTCGCGGATGCAGACGCGCTGCGCACCCGCATCAAGGCATTGGGTCTCGAGGCCCGCAAGAATGACGGCGTGGGCGGCCTGCAGCTGACCCTGTTCGAGCATCTGGTCGAAACCCAGCTCTTCGAGCCGACCTTCATCATCGACTATCCGGCGGAAGTCTCGCCGCTCGCGCGCCGCAGCGACAAGAACCCGGCCATCACCGAGCGCTTCGAGCTGTACATCGCCGGCCGCGAACTGGCTAACGGCTTCTCGGAGCTGAACGACCCCGAGGATCAGGCCGCGCGCTTCCTCGAGCAGGTCAAGCAGCGCGAAGCCGGCGACCACGAGGCCATGTACTACGACGCCGATTACATCCGCGCGCTCGAGTACGGGATGCCGCCCACCGCCGGCGAAGGCATCGGTATCGACCGCCTGGTCATGCTGATGACCGACAGCCCCTCGATCCGTGACGTCATCCTGTTCCCCCATATGCGCCCCGAGTAGGCCCCGTATGTCCGCCAGCCCCATCCTCTGGAAGCCCTCTCCCGAACGCATCGCGCAGACCAATCTCACGACCTTCATGCGCGAGGTGCGCGGCCGTTGGCAGGTGGCGGTACCGGACTGGCGCGCGCTCTACCGCTGGTCGATCGAGCAGCCCGAGCAGTTCTGGCAATCGGTGTGGGAATTCGGCGGCGTCGTGGCCGAAACGCGCGGCGACACCGTGCTGGAGAACCCGGACCGCATGCCGGGCGCGCGCTTCTTCCCGGGGGCACGCCTGAACTTCGCGCAGAACCTGCTGCGCCGGAACGACGACACGCCCGCGATCATATTCTGGGGCGAGGATCGCCTGACCTCCACGGTGACCTGGGCCGAACTGCACCACGAAGTCTCACGCCTGCAGCAGGCGCTGGCCGCGGCCGGCGTCGGGCCAGGCGACCGCGTCGCCGCCTACATGCCCAATCTGCCGGGCGCCGTCATCGCGATGCTGGCGACCACCAGCCTCGGCGCGGTGTGGTCCTCCTGCTCACCCGATTTCGGCGTCAAGGGCGTGCTGGACCGCTTCAGCCAGATCGAGCCGACCATCCTGTTCGCGGCCGACGGTTATTTCTACAACGGCCGCGCGGTGAGCGTGCTCGACCGGGTGGCCGAGATCGCGGCGGAGCTGCCCACGCTCAAGCGCACGGTCGTGGTGCCCTACACCACGGGCACACCCGAACTGTCCGGGGTGCCCAACGCGGTCAGCGTGCATGACTTCATGGCGCCGCACCGGGCGGGCCCGGTGCGCTTCGCGTCGCTGCCCTTCAACCACCCGCTCTACATCCTGTACTCGTCGGGCACGACCGGCGTCCCCAAGTGCATCGTGCACGGCGCCGGCGGCACACTGCTGCAGCACCTGAAAGAACACCGGCTGCACAGCGACTTCAGGCCCGGCGACCGCGTCATGTACTACACGACCTGCGGCTGGATGATGTGGAACTGGCTGGTTGCAGCACTTGCCTCGGAGTGCACGCTGGTGCTCTACGACGGCTCGCCCTTCCTGCATCGCGGCAACATCCTGTTCGAACTGGCCGATGCCACCCGCATGACCGCCCTCGGCACCTCCGCCAAGTTCATCGACGCCATCGCCAAACTGGGCCTCAAGCCGGGCGCCACGCACAAGCTAGCGGACCTGCGCACCCTGCTGTCCACCGGGTCGCCGCTGTCGCCGGAAGCCTTCGACTACATCTACCGCGACATCAAGGCCGACCTCAACCTCGCCTCGATTTCCGGCGGGACCGACATCGTCTCCTGCTTCGTGCTCGGCAGTCCGGTGCTGCCCGTGCGGCGCGGCGAGATCCAGAGCCGCGGCCTGGGGCTCAAGGTCGAGGTCTACGGCGAGGCGGGCAAGCCCATGCGTGGTCACCAGGGAGAGCTCGTCTGCAGCGCACCCTTTCCCTGCATGCCGATCGGCTTCTGGAACGATCCGGACGGCAGCAAGTACCACGCCGCCTATTTCGAGCGCTTTCCCAACGTCTGGTGCCACGGCGACTGGTGTGAACTGACACCGAGCGACGGCGTCGTCATCTACGGCCGTTCAGATGCCGTGCTGAACCCCGGTGGCGTGCGCATCGGCACCGCCGAAATCTATCGCCAGGTCGAGCAGCTGGACGAGGTGGTGGAGAGCCTGGTCATCGGCCAGGACTGGAACAACGACATCCGCGTGGTGCTGTTCGTGAAGCTGCGCGATGGGCTGACGCTCGACGACGAACTGGTCGAACGCATCAAGCAGCAGGTCCGCACCAACACGACGCCGCGGCACGTGCCGGACCGGGTGCTGCAGGTGGCCGACATTCCGCGCACCAAGAGCGGGAAGATCGTTGAACTCGCGGTGCGCGACGTGGTGCACGGCCGCCCCGTGCGCAACCGCGAGGCGCTCGCCAATCCGGAGGCGCTGGAACTCTACCGGGACCGGCCGGAGCTGCAGTAAGGGCGCGGCGCGCGGGCAGGCGCGGCGTCTACTCGTTCCAGAGTTGCCACCACTTGCCGCGGCTGACCTTGGCGCTGGCAATGTACTTGCTGTCGGGGAAGTTCTTCAGCAGCACGCGTTCCGCGTCGGTCCGCAGGTCCGTCATGCCGAGCGCGTCGTAGGCGCGCACCATGAGCACCAGCCCTTCTTCATTAGCCGGCGCCTGCGGGTAGGTCTTCAGCGCCGTCTGCGCGCGGTTGGCCGCCGCCAGGTAGGCGCCGCGCTTCATGTAGTAGCGCGCGACATGCACCTCGTGCGAGGCCAGCGCGTTAATCAGGTAATTCATGCGCAGGATGGCGTCCGGTGCGTACTTGCTGTTGGGGAAGCGCTGCACCAGTTCCTTGAAGGTATCGAAGGCCTCGCGTGCCGCCTTGGGGTCGCGCTCGGTCAGGTCCTGCCCGGACACCATGCCCATCATGCCGAGGTCCTCGTTGAAGTTGGCGAGCCCCTTCAGGTAATAGGCGTAGTCGAGGTTGGCGTGGTTCGGATACAGTTTGATGAAGCGGTCGGCGGCCGCGATCGCGCTGGCCGTCTCCTTGTCCTTGTAATACGCGTAGGCGATCTCGATCTGCGCCTGCTGCGCGAACTGGCCGTAGGGGTAGCGCGCTTCCAGCTTCTCGTAGAGCTTGATCGCCTTTTCGTAGCCGCCGCTGTCGAGCTCGCCCTTGGCCTCGTTGTACAGCTTGGCTGCCGACCAGCCCTTGGTCTCATCCTGTTCGCCGGGCAGCAGGCTGCAGCCGCTCAGGGCGAAACAGAGGCCGGCAATAGCCGCTAGAGTGGAAAGGATGGCGCGCATCGTGGCTGGCGGTCTGGTAAGTTCGGTCGTTACGGATCAGGTTGGACGGTTCGGGTCCGGGTTGGTTCGCGAGGCCCGGCTGATCTCGAGGTCCGGTATCCCCCCCATGACGGTCGCCAAGCCCAAAAATTATAGCGCAGCCCCCGCGGCAGCCGCCGCGGAACCCGAAATCGAGTTCCGCCTGACCGCCGACGAGGCGGGCCTGCGCCTGGATCAGGCCCTGGCACGCCGCCTGCCCCAGCACTCCCGCGCGCGCCTGCAGCAATGGCTGCGTGAAGGCCGCATCCAGGTGACCGGGCGCGCCGCCGTGCCGAAAATGAAGGTGCTGGGCGGGGAGACCGTGCGCGTGGCGCCGCAGCCACCGCCCGAGGCCGGCGCGAATCTGCCGGAAGCCATCGCGCTCGACCTCGTGCATGAGGATGAAGCCTTGCTGATCGTGAACAAACCGCCCGGCCTGGTCGTGCATCCGGGCGCCGGCAACTGGAGCGGCACCCTGATGAACGCCCTCCTGCATCACTGTCCCGCGCTCGCCGGCGTGCCGCGCGCCGGCATCGTGCACCGGCTCGACAAGGACACGAGCGGCCTGCTGGCGGTCGCCAAGACCCTGCCGGCACAAACCTCGCTGGTGCGTCAGTTGCAGGCCCGCGAGGTCAAGCGCGAATACCTGGCGATCGCGCATGGCCGGATGCGCACGGCGGGCCGCGTCGCCGCGCCGATCGGGCGCGACCGCCGTCACCGCACGCGTATGGCCGTAACCGGCGGCGGACGCGAAGCCGTCACCCACTTCAGCATCCTCGAGCGCTACGCGCACGCCACACTCGTCGCCTGCCGCCTCGAGACCGGGCGCACGCACCAAATCCGCGTGCACCTGGCTTCGCTCGGCCATCCGCTGGTCGGCGATGCCACGTATGGCGGGCATCGCGCGGCCGCGAAGCTGCCGCCCTTCGGCCGCCAGGCCCTGCATGCGGAGCGCCTGGCGCTGGACCATCCCGTGCACGGCGACCGCAGGGAATGGATGGCGCCGTTGCCGGCCGACTTTGCCGCGCTGCTCGAGGCTCTGCGCAAGGCGGAGGCGGCATGAGCGAGCCTGGCCGGCTGGACGCGGAGTGGACGCCACCGCCCGGTGTATGCGCCTTCGTCACCACACGCGAAGGCGGCGCCGGCAGTGGCGCCTTCGCCTCCTTCAACCTCAGTTACCGTGTCGGCGACGAAACCGCCACCGTGGACAACAACCGCCGGCGGCTGCGCACCTGGCTGCCGGCCGAGCCGCGCTGGCTGCGGCAGGTGCACGGCAGCCACGTGGTCGATGCGGCCACCGTCACTGGCGACGTGAAAGCCGATGCCAGCGTGACCCGTCAACGCGGCGTCGTGTGCGCCATATCGGTGGCCGACTGCCTGCCCGTACTGTTCTGCGATCGCGCCGGCAGCGTCGTCGCCGCCGCGCATGCCGGCTGGCGCGGACTGGCCGGTGGCGTGCTCGAGAGCACGCTGGCCGCGATGCGATGCAACCCCGCTGACGTACTGGCGTGGCTGGGCCCCGGCATCGGCCCCACCGCCTTCGAGGTCGGCGCAGACGTCCACGCCGCCTTCACGGGGCAAGATCCGGCGACAGCCGATGCGTTTCGGCCGCACGCCCCGGGCAAATGGCTCTGCGACCTGTTCGCTCTCGCCCGCCTGCGCCTGGCGCAAGCCGGTGTCACGACGGTCCACGGCGGCGGGCACTGCACCTACCGGGACGCCACGCGTTTTTTCTCGTACCGTCGCGACCGGACCACCGGCCGCATGGCCGCGTTCGTCTGGCTGCAGGCGTTTTGACGGTTCCCGTGCGGCGCGGCCCCGCGCGAAGGCGCGGGCGTGGCACCCTCCGCCCGCTATAATCCCTGCCCGTCTCATCCGCCGTGGCCGCACGGGCCCCGGTTTTCCATGCACACCCTGTCCGCCATCCTGCTTGCGACCTTCGCCGGCGGCGTCCTCAGCGTTGTCGCCGCGGCCGCCGTCGCGTTGAACGCGCGGGTCACCCAGATTCCGCACTTCATCAGCTTCGCCGTCGGCGCGCTGCTCGGCGCGGCCTTCCTAGAGATCGTGCCGCATGCCTTCGGCAGCACCGACGACATCCAGGGCACCGCGCTCACCATCCTGCTCGCACTGCTGGGCTTCTTCGTCCTCGAAAAACTGGTGCTGTGGCGGCACTGCCACGAGGAGCTGTGCGAAGCGCACGACCCGCATGCGGTGCCAGTGCCTCCGGCCCCGATCGCCGCGCACCAGCACGATCATGGCCGCAGCGGCCTCATGATCATGATCGGCGACACCTTCCACAATTTCGTGGACGGCGTTCTGATCGCAGCGGCCTTCCTCGCGGATTTCCAGGTCGGCGTGGTGACGGCCGTGGCGATCATCGCGCACGAGGTGCCCTCTGAAGTCAGCGACTTCGTGATCCTGCTGCACTCGGGCTACAGCCGTCGCCAGGCATTCTGGATCAACCTGCTGTCCAGCGCAGCCATGGTGGCGGGCGGCCTGATCGGTTATCTGGCGCTCTCCGTCATGGAGCGCTGGATTCCGACCATGCTCGCCATCGCAGCCGCCAGCATGCTGTACGTGGCGGTAGCGGACCTGATCCCCGGTCTGCACAAGCGCACGGGGCTGGGACAGACAGCACAACAGGTCGGCCTGATCGCGGCCGGCGTGGCCGCCATCGGCCTGACCGGTTTCCTCGCGCATGGCTGATCCCACGGACGACACGGCGCAACGCCAGGCCGCGCTGGCGGCGATGATCGAGCGGCTCGGCAAGGCCGGGGCGGAGTTCGCGCAAACGATCCTGCGCCAGAACCAGCCCGCCGCCGCACAACAGAACGCCGAATGGATGCGCACGCTCGTCGCCGGTTTTGCGCGCAACCCCGAGGGCTGGCGTGCCCTCCAGGAACGCCTCTACGCCGGACACACGCAACTGTGGCAACGGCTCGCCGGGACCACCGACGGGAGTGCGGCCGGCGAAGAACCGGCGCCACTGAGCGACCGTCGCTTCCGCGGCGCCGAGTGGCGTGAACTGCCCTACTTCCGCTACCTGGCCGAGGCCTATCTGTTGAACGCGCAATGGCTGGGCGATGCCGTCGAGCAGACCGCGCTCGAGCCGCGCGACAAGGCGCGTCTGCGTTTCTACACGCGCCAGTGGATCGAGGCCGCCGCCCCGGCCAATGGCATCCTCACCAATCCGGAGGCGCTCAAGCTCGCCGCCGAGACACAGGGCGCCAGCCTCGCGCGCGGACTGGAGAATCTCGCCGCCGACCTCGCCAAAGGCCATGTCTCGATGACCGACGAGACGGCCTTCCAGGTTGGCCACGACCTGGCCGTCACCCCCGGCGCGGTCGTTTACGAAAATGACGTCATGCAGTTGCTGCAGTACGTGCCGGCGACGCAGACCGTGCACGCGCGACCGCTGGTGATGGTACCGCCGTGCATCAACAAGTACTACATCCTCGATCTGCAGCCCGCCAATTCCTTCGTCAGCCATGCCGTCGGGCAGGGTCATACGGTCTTCATGGTGTCCTGGAAGAACGCCCAGACTGAACTCGCGCACGCCACCTGGGACGATTACGTGGAGCACGGCGTGCTGCGGGCGCTGGCGGTGGCGGGCGCGATCTGCGGCGGCACGGAGGTCAACGCCCTCGGCTTCTGCATCGGCGGCACGCTGCTCGGCTGCGCGCTTGCCGTGCTGGCTGCGCGCGGCACGGACGAGTCGGTGGCCAGTACGACTTTCCTGACGACCATGCTCGATTTCAGCGACACCGGCGAGCTCGATGTCTTTGTGGACGCGGCCTACGTCGAACAGCGCGAGCAGGACTTCGCAGCCGGCGGCATCTTCCGCGGCCGCGATCTGATGCTGACCTTCTCCAGCCTCCGGCCGAACGACCTGATCTGGCCGTACGTGGTCAACAACTACCTGAAAGGCGGCAAACCCCCTGCCTTCGACCTGCTGTACTGGAACAGCGACAGCACCAACCTCGCCGGCCCGATGTACGCCTGGTACGTGCGCAACACCTATCTGGAAAACAATCTGCGCACGCCGGGCAAGGCCAGCGTCTGCGGCCTGCCGCTGGATCTCGGCCGCATTCCCCAGCCGGCGTACGTGCTGGCCACGCGCGAGGACCACATCGTGCCGTGGCGCACGGCCTACGCCAGCACGCAGTTGCTGACCGGGCCGCTCACCTTCACGCTGGCCGCCAGCGGGCACATCGCCGGGGTGGTCAATCCGGTGCAGCCGCAAAAACGCAATTTCTGGACCGCGCCCGGCGCGCCGCTTCCCGCGGATGCCGATGCGTGGTTCGCCGGCGCGCAGTCGCATCCCGGCAGCTGGTGGCCGCACTGGACCGTATGGCTGGCCGCCTACGGCGGTGGCCAGGTGCCCGCGCGGTTCGCACTCGGCAATGCCGACTGGCCCGTGATCGAGGCAGCCCCCGGGCCGGCATCGGTCAGTCGCAGCGCTCCCGCACGTAGCGGCCGGGGGCTGCATCGCTTCGTGATAATCTTTATTGCAACGATTTCATTTCCCGGAGGACACAACAACATGGCACGCATAGCGGTAGTGACCGGCGGTATGGGCGGACTCGGCGAGGCGATCTGCCTCAAACTCGCAAAGATGGGTTACACGGTGGTCACCACCCATTCCCCCGGCAACAAGAAAGCCCCCGAATGGCTGGCCGAGATGCAGAAACAGGGCCACAGCTTCCACGCCGTGGAGGCCGACGTCGCGGACTACGACTCCTGTCAGAAAGCCGTGGCGAAAATCCAGGCCGACGTCGGCGCCGTCGACGTGCTGGTGAACAACGCCGGCATCACGCGCGACACCACCTTCAAGAAAATGGACCGCGGCGCCTGGTCCGCCGTGATGAGCACCAACCTCGACAGTGTGTTCAACATGACCAAGCCGGTGGTCGACGGCATGGCGGAGCGCGGCTGGGGCCGCATCATCAACGTCTCGTCGGTGAACGGCCAGAAAGGCGCGTTCGGCCAGACCAACTACTCGGCGGCCAAGGCCGGCATGCACGGCTTCACCAAGGCGCTGGCGCTGGAGTACGCGCGCAAGGGGGT
>CAZXNF010000046.1:10841-12732 GCA_964641785.1 uncultured Streptomycetaceae bacterium
GGCCAGCACATGCAGTAGTGCTGTGCGCGCGGGGATGCCGCCTGCATGCCGTGGCGTCCCGGTACGAACCCCTATTTTTTCTTCGTGACGGCGCCCGCGCTCATCAGCGCCTTGACATTGGCCTCCGCAGCATCCGAGGCCTGCTTGGCGGCCTTGCTCATGGTCTCGAAGGCGCTCTGGGACGACGCGAAGGCGGCCTTGATAGCGTTCACCGCGGGTTCCGCCCCGCCGGGCGCGTTTTTCAGCATTTCCTCCATCGCGCCCTGCATCTCCTGCCGCACCGAGTTGAACCGTTCCTCCATCACGCCCGCGACATCGTGCTGGGTCTGCGCCGCGATCTCGTAGACGCTGCGCGAGTAGCCGAGCGCGCGCTCGACCGCCTGCTCGGCCAGCTTGCTGCGCATGGCCAGCAGGCTCTCCGGATCGCCGGCCCCGGCCAGTGCCTGCGCGTTCATGGACTGCTCCGTCACGAAGGCCTTGGCCGCTTCCATCTGCAGGCGCATCAGGCGCTCGGCGGTCTCCACCGAAAGGCTCGCGAGCTTGAGTGCGGCATCCACGTTGCCCTTGCCCGCCGTACTGATCTGGTCGGTCAGTTTGTTCATTGCCGTGTCCTCTCGGTTGAAAATGGGATGCGCTGCGAAGGCCGGCGCGATGCGGCTGATTCTAAACCGGTTTTTTCTCGGCCATGCGGGTGCGAAAGCGTAGCTGCCCACCGCGGGCGGATCTGCGCATTCCTATGCCGCGATGGCTCAGGAATGACCCGATGCTGCCTTGCGGCACACCCGCCCTCTATGGCGTAAAATCCTGAATTCACGTAAGGTTTTAGGGTCTGGCTGGTCGTCTGTCGCCTCGCCCATTCGCCCATTCGCCCAACCGGTCGTCAATCACTACCCGGAAGCCATCCATGAGCAGCGAACCCGCAACGCAAAATGCCGCCGCACCGGAACGCCGGACGATCAAGAAGTACCCCAACCGCCGACTCTATGACACCACGACCTCCAGCTACATCACGCTGCAGGACGTGCGCAAACTGGTCCTCGAAAACATTGAGTTCAGGGTTGAGGACGCGAAAAGCAAGGAAGACCTGACCCGCAGCATCCTGCTGCAGATCATTCTTGAGGAAGAAAGCGGCAGTGGCGCCCCGATGTTCTCCAGCGACATGCTGTCGCAGATCATCCGCTTCTACGGCAACGCCATGCAGGGCATGCTCGGCAACTACCTCGACAAGAATATGCAGACTTTCACCGAGATCCAGAAGCGCATGCAGGAACAGTCGCGCGCGATCTACGGCGACACCCCGATGGTCAACAACGATGCGTGGACCGAGTTCCTGAAGATGCAGGGTCCCGCGATCCAGGGCCTGATGGGCCGCTACCTGGAGCAGAGCGCCAGCGCCTTCCTCGACATGCAGCAGCAGATGCAGAAGCAGACGCGCAACCTGTTCGGCACTTTTGCCTTCCCCAACTTCACCGCCAACCCCTTCGTGCCCGGGGGCGCCAAGCCGGAAGGCGACAGCACGGGCGCCCCTCCCGACGCGCCCCCGAAATCCGGGTCGTAAATTCCGGCTGCGCGCGGGCGGCGCCTGCGCAGCCCCGCCTACCCGTCCGCACCTCGGTATCCTCTTCCTTCGCATGTCCGCACCGCCGCCCAAGGTTGGTTTCGTTTCGCTCGGCTGCCCCAAGGCGCTGGTGGATTCAGAGCGCGTGCTCACCGAGCTGCGCGCCGAGGGCTACCTGATTTCGCCCTCCTACGCCGACGCCGACCTGGTTGTCGTCAACACCTGCGGCTTCATCGACGCGGCGGTGGAAGAGTCGCTGGCCGCCATCGGCGAAGCACTCGCCGAAAACGGCAAGGTGATTGTGACCGGCTGCCTCGGCGCGAAGGGCAGCAT
>CAZXNF010000047.1:0-1417 GCA_964641785.1 uncultured Streptomycetaceae bacterium
ACCAAGGACCAGGTCTTCAACACGCCGGCCCATCCCTATGCCAAGGCGCTGCTGTCCGCGGTGCCGCAGATTGCCGTGGACGGGGCGCAGCGCCGGCCGGTGATCCGACTGCCGGGCGATTTGCCTTCCCCGGTGAATCCACCCTCAGGCTGCCACTTCCACCCACGCTGTCCACAGGCGCTGCCGCAGTGCGCGGAACGCTGGCCGCAGACGACGGCGTTCAGTGCGACGCACCGCGCCGCTTGTCATCTGTACCCGGGAAAGTGATGGTGCCCGACGGGAACCGCCGCCGCCGGTGACAGCCGCTAGGGTTTGGCCGCGACCAGGATCTTGTGCTGCGGGGCGGGCTTGCTGCGGGCGGTGGTGGGTTTGGCGTGCACCGGTGACTTCGCGGCGCGGGTCGGCACGGTCTTGCGGGTGCCGGAAACCTTGACGGCGCGAGGCTTGCCGCCCTGCGCCAGCTGCATGCTTTTTTGCGGCGGCGCCTTGGCCACCTTGACCGGCAAGGCGGGCAGGTCGGGCAGGTGCGCCGCTGTTGCGCCGGCCTTTGCCGGCACCAGCACGGCGGCACCCGGCGTGAATTTGCGGTTGCCGTTGATTTCCTTCAGCGCGGCGACCGACGTGCCGTAGCGCTTGGCGATGCCGTCGGGCTGCTCGCCCTTCTGGACGGTGTGCACCTGCCAAGACAGGAAGGGCTGGTTGTGGCTGGCGAGGTTGGCCTGGAAACGGTCGACCTTGCCCACCGGCACCAGCAGCGACTGGCTGCCGGTCGCCCGGATCACCGGACGCATATGGCCGGCGTTGAGCAACAGGAACTCTTCCATCGGCACTTCGGCGAACTTGGCCGCGAGCTTGACGTCCATGGGCCGCGTGGTGGTCACTACCGCGAAGTAGGGCTCGTTGGCGACGTCAGGCAGCGTCAGGCCGTAGCGCTCCGGATTAGCGATGATGTTTTTCACCGCCTGCAGCTTGGGCACGTACCAGCGCGTCTCGTTCGGCATCGTGAGGCTCAGGTAATTCGTCGGCAGCCCCTTCGCCGTGTTTTTCGCGATGGCCCGCTCGACCGCGCCTTCGCCCCAGTTGTAGGCGGCCAGCGCCAGTTCCCAGTTGCCGAACTGCGCGTAGAGTTTTTCCAGGTAATCCAGCGCCGCGTCGGTGGCGGCGAGCACGTCGCGGCGGCCGTCGTACCAGAAGTTCTGGCTCAGGCCGTAGTGCTTGCCGGTGGACGGGATGAACTGCCAGATGCCAGACGCGTGCGCGCGCGAGTAGGCGACGGGGTTGTAGGCGCTTTCGATGATGGGCAGCAGCGCGATCTCGGCCGGCATGCCGCGGCTCTCGACCGACTCGACGATGAAATACAGGTAGCGGCGGCTGCGTTCGACGACCCGGCGGATGTGGTCCGGGCGAGTCGCAAACC
>CAZXNF010000047.1:1427-12637 GCA_964641785.1 uncultured Streptomycetaceae bacterium
TCCTGCGACTGCACCAGCGGCGTGGCGATGTCGTCGATGCGGAAACCGGCGCGCACGCGGGTCCACAGGCTTTTCGGCGGCGCAGCCGCGGCCGGCGGGTCGCCGGCGGGCACTACGGCCGGGATGGCCGGCGGGGTCAGGGGCTGGGCATCAGCCGGCAGGGCAGCCTCGATCGCGTCATCCACCGTTTGGGCATTGGCCAGCGGGCTCAGCGCGAGCGCGGCGCTGGCGGCCAGGGCGGCAAGAACGGCAAGGACGGCGCTGAAGGGTGGGGTCATTGTCAGCATGGCCTAGGCAAAAAACGTGGGCATGCTAACCCGCGACATGGCCGGGGTCAAGCGAAAAAACCGAACAAAATCAATCAGGAAGGATGGGGTCTGTGCCCGCGGTCAGAAGTTGTTTTTCCACTCGCGGAGGGCCCCCAGCACGGCGACGGGATCGGCGAGCGGCCGCCCGGCCTGGCGGCTGGCCGCCGCCACCACACCCGGCTTGGACACCCGCACGAAGGGGTTCGTGGCGCGCTCCTGGGCGATGGTGGAAGGCAGGGTCGGCTGATGCGCGGCCCGCAGCGCCTGGCAGCGCGCTTCCAGCGCGGCGAGGTCAGGGTTGTCCGGTTCCGCTGCGCGCGCGAACGCGATGTTGGCCAGTGTGTACTCGTGCCCGCAATAGACCCTGGTGTCGCCCGGCAGGGCCGCCAGCTTGGTCAGGGCCGCATGCATCTGGGCGGGCGTGCCTTCGAACAGGCGCCCACAGCCGCACGCGAACAGCGTATCGCCGCAGAACAGCATGCCCGCGCCTTGGAAGGCGATATGCGTGCGCGTGTGGGCGGGGACTTCCAGCACGTCGAAGCTCACCTTGGGTGCGGCCAACACGACCCGGTCGCCCTCGCGCACGCGCTGCGTGACCTGCGCGATGCGCTCGTCATGCGGGGCGCACACGGAAACCTGCGCCGCCGTCGGCGAGTGCGCGAGCAGTTCCGCGAGGCCGCCGATGTGGTCCGCGTGGTGATGCGTGAGCAGGACCGCAGCCAGCTTGAGTTTTTCCCGCGCCAGATAGTCGAGCACTGGCTGGGCTTCGCCCGGATCGACGACGGCCGCGTACGCGCCATCGTGGATGACCCAGATGTAGTTATCGGTGAAGGCGGGAACGGGGATGACGGAGAGCATTCTGAGGGATGAGGGATGAGGGATGAGGGATGCGTGGGCGATGCCCGCGCGGGTATCTTTGAATTAAACTCGCCGCATGTCAATCGACGCTCCCGCCGCGCCGGCGCCCGTATCCGCATCCCCATCCGCCGCCGCCTCGCTGGCGGCGTGGTTCGATACGCCGCTGGGTCGCTACGTATACGCGCGCGAACAGGACTATTTCGATCGTGCCGTGACCGATGTCTTCGGCTACAACGCGATTCAGGTGGGACTGCCACAGCTCGATTACCTGCGGGCGAGCCGCATCTCCCACTGTTGCCGGCTGGGGCTGGAGTCCGGCGTGCAGGTGCGCGCGGACGCGCGCGACCTCCCGCTGGCGACCGGCAGTGCCGACCTGATCCTGCTGCCGCACGTGCTGGAATTCGACGCGCACCCGCACCAGATCCTGCGCGAAGTCGCGCGCGCGCTGATGCCGGAGGGGCACGTGGTGATCGCCGCGTTCAATCCGTGGAGCCTGTGGGGGCTGCGCCGCGCGTTTGGCGGTCGCGCGCAAGCGCCATGGAACGGCCGCTTCATCAACCTGCCGCGGATCAAGGACTGGCTGGCGCTGCTCGGGTTCGAAATCGTGGCCGGCCGGATGGCCTGTTACGCGCCGCCGTCCCGCGAGGACCAATGGCGGGCGCGCTTTGCCTTCATGGAGTCTGCCGGCGACCGCTGGTGGCCCGTCGCCGGCGGCGTCTACTTCCTGCAGGCCGTCAAGCGTGTACGCGGCCTGCGCCTGATCATGCCCAAGTGGAGCGATCGCGTGGCCGCCACCAAGCCGCTCGTGGCGCCGGTGCCCGAGAAGGTGAGGGCCAAGGAACCCATCGTGGCGCACGCAATGGATCGGGCTGCATGAGCGAACCTGTCGTGGAGGCCTACACCGACGGCGCCTGCAAGGGGAATCCCGGCATCGGCGGCTGGGGCGTGCTGCTCCGTTGCGGCGGCCGCGAACGGGAGTTGTTCGGCGGCGAGCCGCACACGACGAACAATCGCATGGAACTGACGGCCGTCATTGAGGCGCTGGCGGCGCTGAAGGCGCGCTCGCAGGTGCGCCTCTATACCGACTCGCAGTATGTCCAACTCGGCATCAGTGAGTGGATCCACGCCTGGAAACGCCGCGGCTGGAAGACGGCGGACAAGAAACCGGTCAAGAACGAGGACCTGTGGCGCCGCCTCGACGAACTGGCCGCGCAGCACAGCGTGGCGTGGTTGTGGGTGCGGGGCCACGACGGGCATCCCGAGAACGAGCGGGCGGATGAGCTGGCCAACTGCGGCGTGGAGATCGCGCGAGGCGCTCAATGATGAGTTTTGAGTGTCAAGTGATGCGTTGACCCGCCAGACCCGTCGCACTCATCACTCATCACTTAAAACTTAACCCTTAACACCTGCATCCCATGCGCCAGATCATCCTCGACACCGAAACCACCGGCCTCGATCCGGCGCTGGGGCATCGCATCATCGAGATCGCCGCGTTGGAACTGGCGGACCGCCGGCTGACGGCCAACACCTTCCATCGCTACGTCAATCCGGAGCGGGCGATCGACGCCGGCGCGCAGCAGGTGCACGGCCTGACCGACGAGATGCTCGCCGACAAGCCGAAGTTCAAGGACATTGCGGACGAGCTGCTCGCGTTCATCGTCGGCGCCGAACTCATCATTCACAACGCGCCGTTTGACGTGGGCTTTCTCGATCGGGAGTTGGGGCTGCTCAAGCGCAAGCGGCTGTCGCACCATTGCCCGGTGGTGACCGACACGCTGCGCATGGCCCGCGACCTGCACCCCGGCAAGCGCAACTCGCTCGATGCGCTGTGCGAGCGCTACCAGATCGACAACTCGTCGCGGACCCTGCATGGAGCGCTGCTCGACGCCGAACTCCTCGCCGAGGTTTACCTCGCCATGACGCGCGGGCAGAACAGCCTGATCATGGAGGAGGCGCCGGCGGCGACCGACAGCCTCGAGCCCGTGGCGGGCGGCGCGGCGGAAGTGCTGGCGCTGGCGGCCAATGCGGGTGAGCTCGCGGCGCACGCGCAGTACCTTGCCGAGATTGACCAGGCGAGCAAGGGCAAATGCGTGTGGCTGAAACTGGAAGAGGTTTGAGCGGCCGCCAAGGCACCGGAGAAACGAGAAGCGAAAGATGAAAGATGAGATACGAGAGACGAAAAATATTCGCAGCCGGACCTGGTATTCGCTTCTGTCGTCTTTCGTCTTTCGCTCTATTGAGTTGTTGTTTTCTTGGCGCCTTGGCGGCGAAACAAGCGTTTGACGCTTTAACGTCCCGCCAGCAGTTCCCGCGCCGTCGCATCGATCAGCTTGCGGGAAATCGAGATGCTCGGCGGCAGCCGCGGCAGTTCGTCGGGTTCGAACCAGCGGGCCTCCGCGATCTCCACGCCGTCCGGCCTGATCTCGCCGCCGGCATATTCGCCGACGAAGGCAACCATCAATGAGTGCGGGAAGGGCCACGGCTGGCTGCCGAAGTAGCGCAGCGCGCCGACTTTCACGCCGACTTCCTCCATAGCCTCGCGCCGCACCGTGTCCTCCAGCGATTCGCCAGGTTCGACGAAGCCCGCCAGCGCGCTGTAGCGGTGGTCGGGCCACTCCGGCTTGCGCGCGAGCAGCAGCCGCTGGCCGTCGGTGATCAGCATCATTACGGCGGGCGACACCGGCGGGTAGCTCCGATGGCGGCAGGCGGGACAGGCGCGCGAGCGCTCGTCCATACGTTGCTCCGTTGGCGTGCCGCAGCGGCCGCAGAACTGGTGGTTGCGATCCCATTCCTTGATCTGGAAGGCGCGCCCGGCGAGCGCCACCAGCGTCTCATCAAGCGTGCCGAACAGGGGGCGGAGGCCGGAGAAGGCGCGGCCCTCGGGTGCGCTCGCGTCCTCCGGCAGCTCCGTGGCGTAGCAATGGCGGCCGCCCAGCGTGCCAAGGTACTGCGTGCGCACCGCGGTCAGTGCGAGTTCGGCCAGCGTATGACACTGCAGGATGGCGGGACCGTCGACGCCCGTTTCGATCAGCAACTCCGCGCCTTTAAACGCGAACCACAGGCAGGGTTCATCGACGGCAGCCGGCGGCGCGATCAGCGGAACGTATTCGTAGTCTTCAGCCATGGCGCTGCTGGCCGCAAGGGGGAAAGGATGGTGGGCGGTACTGGGATCGAACCAGTGGCTTCCACCGTGTGAAGGTGGCACTCTACCGCTGAGTTAACCGCCCATCCGGATTCAGCGGTCGGATTTTAGCATTGAGCGGCAAACGCACCAAACAGGGCACACGCGCTCGCTATAATCCGGCGCACCCGCCTCTTCCGGGATTTCCCTTCACATGCAGCGCATCACCATCATCGGCGCCGGCGTTGTCGGCATGGCCACGGCCAGCACGCTCCGGCGCGAAGGCCACGACGTGACGGTCGTGGACCCGCGTCCGCCGGGCGAATATTGCTCGTTCGGCAACACGGGCATCCTGTCCCCGGGCTCGATTGTGCCGGTGGCCATGCCGGGCATCCTGAAGAAGGTGCCCGGCTACCTGATGGACCCGATGGGGCCGCTCGCCATCGACTGGACCTACCTGCCCAAGCTCCTGCCGTGGCTCGCGCGCTTCGTCGCGGCCTCCGAGCTCTCGCGCGTGGAAAAGATTGCTGCGTCCCTGCGCCCGCTGCTCAAGCAGACACTCGACACTTGGCGGCCGCTCGCGCAGTGGGCGGGCGCGCAGGACCTCATCCGCCAGGACGGCTACCTGATCCTCTATGAAACGGAAGCGGGCTACCAGGCCGATGCACTCGGCATGCGCTTGCGGCGCGACCACGGCGTTGTCTGCGAGCCTTTGACGGCCGACGACATCCGGCGCATGGAACCCAACCTGCGTAATGTTTACATCAAAGGCTACTTCCTGCCGGAGCAAGGCCATGTCAGGAACCCGCTACGGCTGACGCAGGCGCTGGCCGCGCAGTTCCAGCGCGACGGCGGCCGGATCCTGCAGCAGACGGTGCTCGAGATCGAAACCGGCGCGGACGGCCCCACGGCGCTGATCACCGACCAGGGCCGCCTGCCGGTGGAGACGCTGGTGATCTGCGCCGGCGCTCACTCCAACGAGTTCACGCGCCAGCTGGGCGACCTTTTACCGCTGGAAACGCAGCGCGGGTACCACGCCACCTTCGAGGAGCCGACAGTGACGCTCACACGGCCGATCAGCGTGGCCGAGCGCAAGTTCTTCGTCACGCCGATGGAAATGGGGCTGCGGGTCGCGGGCTCGGTGGAACTGGCCGGCCTCGCGCCGCCGCCGAACTACGCGCGCGCGGATGTGCTGCAGGCGCAGGTGGAGAACGTCATTCCCGAGCTGTCCGCGAAGCACGTGTCGAAATGGATGGGGCACCGTCCGTGCATGCCGGACTCGCTGCCGGTGATCGGGCGCGCGACCCGATTCAAGAACGTCGTGTATGCCTTCGGTCACGGCCACGTCGGCCTGTGCAGCGCCGCGCCGACCGCCGGGCTCGTCGCCGAGATCATCGGCGGGCGGCCCACCAACATCGACATCGCGCCCTACCGCCCCGACCGGTTTTGACCCTTCACGACGTGGGTCGGCGGGATGCTGCTGCGAGCAGAATGGCTACGCCTGCTACCGCCGAAAGGCACGACCCCGCCAGTACCCCGAGCTTGACCAGCTTCATGTAATCCGCGGGGGCGTGCTCGAAGGCGAGCGAGCCGATGAACAGGCTCATCGTGAAGCCGATGCCGCCGAGCACCGACACGCCCAGCAACTGCAACCAGGTCGCGCCGCCGGGCAGGGATGCGCCGAACAGGCGGATGGCGATGGCGCAGGCGCCGAAGATTCCGATTGCCTTGCCGGCGAACAGTCCTGCCGCGATGCCGAGCGGCACGGTATGGCCGAAGGTGGACAGCGTCAACCCGGCCAGGCTCACGCCGGCGTTGGCGAAGGCGAAGACCGGAATCACGCCGTAGGCCACCCAGCCGTGCAGAGCATGTTCGGCCGATTTCAATGGCGAGTGACGGCCGTCGTCGCCGCGTCCGCCCATCGGCACACAGAGTGCGGTGATGACCCCGGACAGGGTGGCATGCACGCCGGACTTCAGCAGGCAGACCCAGACCGCCACGCCGACCAAGGCGTAGGGGGCGAGCTTGCGCACGCCGGCAAGGTTGAGCGTGACCAGTACGGCGGTGCCGACCGCGGCGGCCGCCAGCATCGTGGCCGACAGGCCGTCCGTATAGAACAGCGCGATGATGACCACCGCACCCAGGTCATCGACGATCGCCACCGCCGTCAGGAAGACTTTCAGGCTCACCGGCACGCGGCTGCCCAGCAGGATGAGCACGCCCAGCGCAAAGGCGATGTCCGTCGCCGCGGGGATGGCCCACCCGTTGAATGCAACCGGATCGGCGTGATTGAGCGCAGCGTAGATCGCCGACGGCACCAGCATGCCGCCCAGCGCGGCCACGGCCGGCAGTATCCGTTGCGCCGGTGAGGACAGTTCGCCCTCGATGATCTCGCGCTTGAGCTCCAGTCCGACCAGAAAGAAAAAGATCGCCATCAGCCCGTCGTTGACCCACAGGACGAGCGGTTTGGCGAGGCTGAACGCGCCGATTCGCACCTCGATGGGCAGGGCGAGCACGTCCTCGTACCAAATGGCCAGGCCCGAGTTGCTGCACAGCATCGCGAGGGCGGCGGCGGCCATCAGCACAAGGCCGGGCGCGGCCTCGCGCGGAAACAGGTGGGTGGTATAGGGAGTCATGTCGAAGGGGTGCGGTTCTGCAACCAGCCAGAGTATCTCAGGGTGGGCGACACCAAGATGCCGGAACAACGGGCACGCCGGCACGAAGTACATGGATCACCTGCCCCGGGATTTCCCCGACGCGAAGTTCAGCGAGGCCAACTGTTCGCTGTTCGCCTTTGCCGCCTACAACGCGGGGACGGGCCGTATCTCCCAGATGCGCAAGGGGGCGGCGAAACGCGGACTGGACCCGGACAAGTGGTTCAACAACGTCGAGATCGAGATCGTGACCGCGGAAAAGTCGGCATCGAGACCCGACCTACGTGCGCATCATCTACAAATACCACGCGTCATACCGGTTGCTGCTGGATGCGCAGGTTGCGCAGAAAAAGCACGGGAACAGGCCCTGGCGGTTTGCCGCACCGTCCTCACGCAGTGGAAACGACACGTTATGCGGGACGTCGCAGCCGCAGCCGCTGCCACAGGTAAATCGGCACCGCGATGCTGAGGCCGATCAAGTCGGTGATGGTACCCGGGTGTATGGTCGCCAGCGCGCCGACAAACAGCAGCGCGCGCAGTGGATTCCCGAGCCGTCCTCCAAACCACCCCTCGGTGGCGCCGGCGAGGAACCAGACGCCTAAGGCGCCGGTGACGGTGGCCTGGATGATGTCGGCCCAGTCGCCCTTCATCAGCAGCACCGGGCTGTAGAAGAACATGAAGGGGATGATGAAGGTGGCGAGCCCCATCTTGAGGGAAATCCATGAGGTCTTCCACGGGTCGGCCTGCGCCATGCCCGCAGCGGCAAATGACGCCAGCGCCACCGGCGGCGTAATCGCGGAAATCACCGCGAAGTAAAACACGAACATGTGGGCGACCAGGATCGGCACCCCGATCTTGGCAAGTCCGGGCGCGATCACCGCGGCTGCGATCGCGTAGGCGGCCGTGGTCGGCATGCCCATGCCGAGCACCAGGGCAATCAGGGCAGCGAACAGCATGGCGAAAATCTGGCTTGCGCCGGCGATGCCGAGTATCAGCTCGGAGAAGCGCCCGCCGATGCCGGTCAGGGCGATCACGCCGACGATGATGCCGGCGCAGGCGCACACCGCGACGAGTTGCACCGTATCTCTGGCCGCGAGGTTCAATGCTTCCAGCGTGCGCCGCCAGCCGAACAAGACAATCGGCAGGGCGACCAGCGCTACAACCACAGACCAGGCGACCACGCTGCCGAAGGGTTTCACCGCCGGCACGCCGTACAGTACGAAGGCCGCCAGCAGGCCTCCGGCAGCGACGAGACAAACAATCCGTATGAGCAGTGCCGCCAGCACCGCCGTGATCGAGCGGGGATCCGGCGCCCCGCCGTCCGCGCTGCCGATATCGCCGAAGACGCGCGAGAGCCAGCCCGCCACCAGCGCAGTGACGATGCCGAGGCCACCGGCGCGAAACGGAGAGTAGCCGTCGACGAGCGCCCACACGAAGACGATGAGCGGCGTGAACAGGTAAAGCCGGGTGAGCATCAGCTTGATGGGCGGCAGTTCGCTACGGGAAACGCCTTTCAGGCCGAGACGGATCGCATGCAGGTCGACATGGATCCAGCAGGCGATATAGAACAGCACTGCGGGAATGACTGCGGCAAGCGCGATTTCAGCGTACGGAATGCCGGTGATTTCGGCCATCAGGAACGCGCCGGCGCCGAGCACGGGCGGCGTGATCTGCCCGCCGGTGGAGGACGTCGCTTCGATCGCGGCCGCGGTCGGACGGTCGTAGCCGACCTTGCGCATCATCGGAATCGTGACCATGCCCGAGGCGACGACGTTCGCCACCGCGGAACCCGAGATGGAGCCGAACAGCATGCCCGAGGCCACCGCCGCCTTGGCCGGGCCGCCGCGCGCCCAGCCGAACATCGCGTTGCACAGGTCGTTGATATAGTCGCCGACCCGGGAGACTTGCAGGAATGCGGCGAAGGTCACAAACAGGATGATGTACGATGACGACACCTGCGTTGTGACGCCGAAAATCCCGTACTCGCTGTAGATGTAGGTGAAGAAACGGGCGGGCGTAAAGCCCTTGTGCTCCAGTACGCCGGGCATCCATGGCCCAACGAAGGAATAAAGGATGAATACGCCCGCAATGACCGGCAGCGCGAGGCCGGAGGTGCGCCTGGCGAACTCGATGACGAGCAGGGTGCCGAGCAATCCGACGAACACGTCACCAGCGGTGAACTGCGCGCCGGCCCGGAACAGCAGTCCGTCGAGCTCGATGGCGATGTAGACCGCGCAGGCGATCGAGCCGAGCACCAGGGCCCAGTCGTACCAGGGCACGCCGCTTTTTGCCGCGCGCCGGACCCGGGCGTACAGGATGAACCCGAGCGCGCCGCCCCAGCCGACGTGGATGGCGCGGAAGAGCAGGGGCTCGAGCGAGTAGACGTTGAGCACGAACAAGTGAAAGACGGTGAAGCCAACGCACAGGGCCGCGAGCAGCACGGCTTCCCAGTGGCGCAGGACGCGCTTGTTGCCGCTGAACTCCTCGTCCGCCAGCGGCGGCTTGATGACTTCGTCAGGCAGGCTCATGCTCTTCTTCTTCTCCGCCGCGCCCGCTACGCGCGAAACGCCGTGCAAAAAAACGCGCTGCGCGCTTGTTCAGCGCAGCGCGGCCCCGGATGGCGGGAGGTCAGCCCTTGTATTCGGGCGGCAGCAGATGCTTGGGGACCGTGATGCCTTTTTCCTTGAAGTACCGAATGGTCCCCGGATGGAAGGGCAGGAAGGTGTTGCGGTTCCAGTTCTCGAGCAGCGTTTCCTTCGCCGCCGCATGGCCTTTCACCATTTGCGCGTTGTTCTCGAGCACGGCTTTCGTGACCGCATACACCAGGTCCTCGGGCACGTCCTTGTTCGCGATTCCGAAGTTGAAAACACCCACCGTTTTTTGATCTTCCGTCTGCTGCTTGTAGGTGCCTTTCGGGATCGTCGAGTCCGAGAGTTCGGGCAGCGCGTCCTTGAGTTTTTTGAGTTCGTCGGGGGTAAAGGTGAAGAAGCGCACCTTGTTGGTCGTTTCGAGTTCGGAAAAGGCCGCGATCGGGACGCCGGCGCAGAACGGAAATGCGTCAATCAGACCGTCCTGCAGGTTCGCCGACATATCGGACGCCTGGCCGTTGCGAATCGTTGTATCGATGCCCAAGGTCTTGAAAAACAGAGGGAAGTAGGTGCCGCAGGTCCCGGCGCGGGGGCCGATGCCGGATTTCTTGCCGGCCAGGTCCCGTACCGACTTGATGCCGGACTTCTCCAGCGCGATGAAGTGAAACGGGGTGTCATACATCGGAAACGTAGCGCGGATGTTCTGATACTTCTGACCCTTGGTCCACTCGCCCTTGCCCTCCCAGGCCTGCAACGCGACGCCCATGGTCGTCATGCCGAAATCGATCTGTTTCGAGTCGGCCAGGATGATGTTCTGGTTGGGGCCCTGCGTCTGCTGGGTGCTGATGTTCGTGCCGGCCTTTTCGTTGACAAGGCTCGCCCACACCTGGCCGTAGACGAAATAGGTGCCGCCGACCGACGCGGTACCGAGCGTAAGCGTTCTCGGCCAGCTGGGGTTGGGTTTGGGCTGCGCGAGCGCGCCCCCGGCCATCGTCAGTCCGATCAGTGCGGCAAAGGCCAGCTTCACGCCTGTGTTGAATCTCATGGTTTGCTCTCCTCCGTTGTTGGATGTTGTGCCTACCGGACGGTCGCTGCAGTCCGTGAACGAGTTGCGGGTGCGGGAGGGCGGGATGCCCTCCGTGCTGAGCTCGCATTCCTAGACTAGCACGCCCCATGAGAGCTTGCGTGGAAGTGCCGCAACCACAGGCGGCCAGGGTGTGCGCGCCCTGCGGCGGCCGCCTCGACGCAGCGCAGGCGCCGGACGGTAGCGCCGCCAGTCCCTAGCGCGGCGGGGCGCGCCGCACCCGCTTGACGACGATGGTCGGCGCGCGCGCCGGCGACGCCGGATCGGGTTTCGCGCGCAGCGGAGCGCGTTTTTTCGCTTCCTGGATGGTCGAGATGGCGGTCTTGTAGACCTTGTCGGTGGTCTCGCTCTCGATCAGCACGACCTGCGGGTCGAAGGACACGATCCGTCCCTCGAGCCTGACGCCGTTGATGAGGAAGATCTCCACCGTCTTCTTTTCGTTTTGCCACTGCGCCAGAAAGCGGCTCTCGGCCGGTTGCGCCACGGCGCGGGCGCGGCTGCGTTTTGCCGGCGCAGCCCCGGCGGCCCGCGCGGATTTTTCGGTTTCCATGCGGCGCACTCCTTATTCGATCCGGGCGCCCGATTGCTGGATGATCT
>CAZXNF010000048.1:0-12625 GCA_964641785.1 uncultured Streptomycetaceae bacterium
AACTGATCGTGGCCTACCAGGGCGGCATGCCGGTGCGGCTGGCGGTAGACGGCGAGGATGATCGCGCGGTCGTCGTTCAGCCAGCTCTTGATCTTGACGTTCTCGATGCTGTCTTCCGCGCGCCCGACGTCCGCCAGCCGCACCGGCATGCCGCCCTGGTAGGCCACGATCAGTTCGTTGAAGCTGGCCGCACGCTCAAGCTTGCCGGAGGACTTGACGGTAAAGTTTCGCGCCGTGCCCTGCAGCACGCCCGACGGCAGGTTGCTGTTGGCGTTCTGGATGGCGGACACGACCTTGTCCAGCCCCAGCCCGCGCTTGGCCATGGCGTCAGGGTCCAGAAACACGCGCACCGCGTATTTCTGGGAACCGAACACCACCACCTGCGCCACGCCCGACACGGTCGACAGGCGTTGCGCGATGTGCGAGTCCGCGAATTCGTCGAGCGCCTGCATCGGCAGGGTCTTGGCCGTCAGGGCGAGAAACAGGATGGGGCTGTCGGCGGGATTCACTTTGCGCAGAGTCGGGGCGTCGATGCCATCGGGAAGCCGCCGCATGGCCTGCGACATCGCGGTCTGCACGTCCTGCGCGGCGGCGTCAATGTCGCGGTCAAGACTGAACTGCAAGGTGATGCGCGTGCGCCCGGTGGTGTTCACCGAATTCATGGTGTCCACACCTGAGATCTGGCTGAACTGGCGTTCGAGCGGAGTCGCTACGGTCGAGGCCATGATTTCCGGATTGGCACCGGGCAGTTCGGCCGTGACCTGGATAGTCGGAAAATCGACGTTGGGCAGGTCGTTGACGGGCAATGAATAGAACGAAATCAAACCGAAGATGACGATCGCCGCGACCAGGATGGAGGTCGCCACCGGCCGGTGTATGAAGATACGGGACAGGTTCATGACTTGCCTCCTCCGTCCTTGAGGCCCTTCGCGGGCGGCTCAGCACCGGGTTTGCCCTCCGGGGCAGCCTTTGCCGGCTCCCCGTCCGCGGCTTTCTCGCGGTCTTTGCCTTTGCCACCTTTGCCCTTGCCGCCTTTGCCGCCTTTCTCGCCCTCCGCGCCCGCGAGCTGCACGGTGGCGCCCGGCGTCAGCGCCTGCGGAATATCGGTAATGACCAGGTCACCCCCCTTAACGCCCTCGGCGATTACCACTTCGCCGCCGATCTGGCGCGCCACCTTGACCGGCTGCACGCGCACCTTGTTGTCGGCGTCGATGAGATAGACGAAAGGTCCCTCCTGCCCTGGCTGCACCGCCACCTCGGGCACCACCACCGCTTCGGGCTCCACCCGCAGCACGACACGCACGTTCACGAACTGCCCGGGCCACAGCAATTCCTTGCCGTTGCTGACCCGCGTTTTAAGCAGCACGGTGCCGGTCTGCGGCGTCACCGTGTTGTCGACGAAGACCAGTTTGCCTTCCGCCGCCGGCGGCCCCCCGCGGTCGGGCAGGATCTCGATGCGCATCTCCTTGTCCGCCTGCTGCCGCCGGATGCCCTCGAGCTGGCGTTCCGGAATGCTGAAGCCGACGACGATAGGATCGGTACTGTTGATGGTGACGAGCGGGATTCCCGACGAGCCCGTCGACGCGGGAACCAAGTTCCCGGCCTTCACCGATAGCGCGCCAGTACGGCCCGAAATCGGCGCGCGAATACGGGCGAACTCGACCTGGATGCGGGACTGGTCCACCATCGCGCGGTCGGCGGCGACGGTCGCCTCGAGCGACTTGACCGAGGTCACCGCCACGTCGAACTCCTGGCGCGTGATGAACTCGCGCTTGAGCAACGGCTCCAGCCGGTCCTGCTGCACCTTGGCGTTCTCCAGTTGCGCGAGGTCGCGTGCGAGCGCGGCCTGCGTCTGCTTGTACGACGCCTCGAAGGTGCGCGGGTCGATCTGGAACAGCACCTGCCCGGCCTGCACCATGTCGCCTTCCTTGAACAGCACGGCCTGCAGCACGCCCGGCACCTGGGCTCGGATCTGCACACTGTTTTCGGCCTCGACCGTGCCGACGCCTTCGATCAGGACCGGCATCGGCTTCACCACCGCCTTCACGGCCTTCACCACCAGCGCCGGCCGGCCCTTGCCGCCCTTTTTTTTACCGTCCCCTTCGCTTGCACCGCCCTGGGCCCACCACCACCAGCCGCCGTAGGCCAGCGCGCACAGTGCGCCGAACATCGCCGCCATGCCGAGTCGTTTCATCTTTGCTGGATCGCCTGCACCATGGTGTCGTTGACACCGACTGAGTAATAGAGCCGCGCCACGGCCGTGAACCAGTCGAGAAAGGACTGGATCCGCTGTACCCGTGCGTTGGACTCGTCCACCTGCGCCGTGATGAGATCGAGCAGCGAACCGAAGCCGGCCCGGTAACGCGCCAGCGTGGCTTCGGAAGTCTGCTGGGCTGCGCGCACCTGCACCGCCGTGCTGCTGATGCCGTCGGCCGCCGTCTGCACGTCGAAATAGGACTGCCAGACCTCGAGTTCGGTCTGCTGGAACAGCGCGTCGCGGGCGGCGGCGGCCTGTGACGCGCGCGCCTCTGCCTGCCGGATCGCGTAGGTATCGCCGAATCCGCGGAACAGCGGGATGTTGAGTGTGAACAACAGAATGTTGGTGTCAGTGGAAGGCCGGTTGCCGTTGTAAAGCGTGGTCCCGGTGGTGGCGGACACGTTGATGGTCGGCAACGCCGCGCGCGCGGTCGCCACGGCGTTGGCCTTCGCGGCCTGGGTCTGCGCTTCGGCCGCGATGAGGTCGGGCCGCGTGCCCTTGGCCCGCGCCAGCAGTTCCGTGAGGGACTCTTTCGTTTCGCCGACGCGCGGCTCGCCGTCCAGCAGTTGCACCGGCGGCAAGGCATTGACCGGCAAGCCCACGGATGACGCCAGCAGTCCTCGCGCCTTTTCCTTGTCGCCGCGGCTGCGCGTCAGGTTGAGCCGGGCCTGCGCGACCTGGGTTTCGGCGCGATACACGTCGGCGACGGTGGCAAGTCCCGCCTCCCGGCGCCGTTGGGTCGCGTCAAGCGATGTCTGAACGCTCTTGAGGAACAGCTCATTGGACCGCACCAGCGCATCCGAGCCCAGCAGGGTGTAGTAGGCCTGCTCCGTCTGGAACACCACGTTCTGCAGAACCCGATTCTGCGAGAGCGCTGCCGCCAGCGTGGTGAACTCCGCCGCCCGCACCTGATTGGCGGACGCGCCAAAATCCAGCAGCAGATAGGACAAGGTGACGGATGGGCCCCAGCGCGTAATCCAGTTGATCTGGGTGCCAGTCTGGCCCGCGGATTCACTGCGCTGCCACACGTAGTTCGCGCTGATCTGCGGCAGTCGCTGCGCCTGCTCGATGCCGATGCCCGCGGCCGCGGCCAGCGCGGCAAACCAGGCCTGCCGCGTCAGCGGATTATTGCGCAGCGCGAGTTCGGTGAGCTCGGGCAGCGTCAGCGTGACGCCGGCCGCCGGGAGCTCGGCGGCCGGCGGCCGCGGCACCACGGGCAGCGCCGTTGTCGACTCCCAGCGCAGATTGGGTGCAGAGGACACACCCGCGTCCGTGTTGAAGGGATCGATGCGCCCCAGAAAGGCCTGCGCCTGCACGACACCCGGCAGCAGCAGCGCCGCGCAGAGCACGGCCCGTCTGGGCCGGCTGCCTGCCGTGCGAAGCAACACGCCGCCCGCGGCGCGCGGCGGCGGCGTCATCGCCGGCACCGGCTGATTGATCGGCATCAAGAAGCTGAGATACGAAGGAATAATCGGAACTTCGGAATTGGTTCAATCGCTTGCGCAATCATCATAGCAGCATTCGCCGGCCTGCCGCAGCGCCAGGGCGGTGCTCGGCGCACCCACGCGCATGCTACCCTTGACCGGCGCATTCGCCGCCACCTCGCCCGCCACTTCGTCATGTCCAAGGTCGCCTCACTCGCCACCCGCAATCTCGTCTCTGCAGCCCGCCGCATCGAACACGAGCCCTACTACGAACCGGTGGGCGAGGAAATCGCCCTGTTCGAGGCGGCCCAGGCGGCACGCCTGCCCGTCCTGCTGCAAGGACCCACGGGCTGCGGCAAGACCCGTTTCATCGAACACATGGCGTGGCGGCTCAAGCGGCCGCTGATGACGGTGTCCTGTCACGACGACCTCACGGCGGCGGATCTGGTCGGGCGCTACCTGATCACCGCCGGCGAAACGGTGTGGATGGACGGTCCCCTCGCCCGCGCGGTGCGGGAAGGAGCGATCTGCTACCTCGATGAGGTGGTCGAAGCGCGCAAGGACACCACGGTGGTGATTCATCCCCTGGCCGACGACCGGCGGATGCTGCCCATGGAAAAGCGCGGTGAACTCCTGCAGGCGCCGCCCGAATTCGTGCTAGTCATGTCGTACAACCCCGGTTATCAGTCCGTGCTCAAGGAGCTGAAGCAAAGCACGCGCCAGCGCTTTGTCGCCATCGAGTTCCGCTACCCGCTGCCCGCGCTGGAACAGAAAATCGTGATGGCCGAATCCGGCCTCGACGCCGAACAGACCGAGCGCCTGCTGCGACTCGCGGACATGACGCGCAACCTTAAAGGCAACGGGCTCGACGAGGGCGCGTCCACCCGCCTGCTGGTGCATGCGGCCAAGCTGATCGTGCGCGGCATTCCCCCGCGCACCGCCTGCTCCGCCGCGGTCGCCCGCGCCCTGACCGACGACCCGGAGATGCTGCGGGCCATCGATGAGCTCGCCGCCGCCCTCTTCTGAGGCATCGCGCACCGTCGCGGAACTGCAAGCGCTGCTCGACGCGCTGCTGAACCCGGTGCTCTCTCCGCGCCGCACCAGCCGGCCGCTGGCCGAGGCGCTGGTGACGCTCCCGGCCGCCGCGCAGGACTGGGCCCTGCACTGGACGGGCATCCTGTGCGGTACCAATCAGGAACTCGCTTACCAGTTCGCCGCGAGTGTCCCGCCCGTGCTCCTGCGCCTGGACACCCGTGGCGCCGAAGCCTGGGTGGTCCATGCGCTCGACACCTATGACCGGAATGGCCTCGCCTCGGGAATCGCGGCGCTCCACGACGCCGTGCGCTTCGGCAGCGGCAGTGCCGCCATGGTCACGCTGGAAGAGGTGAAGCCGTTGCTGGACCTCTTCCTGTGCGGCCTCGCCGGCCGGCGGCTGCGGATCGCCGAAGGCGACGCCTGGACCGACACCGAGTCGCTGTACCTGCCCCCGGCGATGGTGCTGTACGACACCCGCGAGCGGAATTTTTTGGCCTGGAAGGGCCTGGCGACCCACCTTTGGGCACAGACCCGCTACGGTACTTTCAATGTAGATGCCGGCAAGGTGCTGGCGGCCTACCCGGATCCGGCGCGCGCGACGGTACTCTTCCAGATGCTGGAGACGATCCGCCTTGATGCCGCCGTCGCACGCCTGCTGCCGGGCCTCGCCCGCGAGCTGACGGCCCTGCGCGGCGCGCGCCCGCTGCCCCACCCCGCCTGTGCGGCGCTGCTGACGCCGGAGGCCACCGCCGCCAACACGCTCGCCGTCCTCGCCATGCTGTATGCCGAGCTGTCGCCCGACCACTGGTTCTGGATGGGCGGACTGCGGCTGGATCGCGCCGGGCAGGCCCGCAGCGAACGCATCGAGCACGAAAAAACGGCCCTGCAGCAAGCGCTGGGCGAATTGGCGAGCGGCCTGCCAGCGCAAACGCCGGAGCCGCAGACCGGGGACGCCGGAACCGTGGGCTCAGCGGCCCCTTCCATCGGACTGGAGAAAACCGCCACCGAGCCCGGGCGCCAGGCCCGCTACCGTCTGCAACTCGGCGGCGCGCACGTCGCCGTGCCTGCGCACATCACGCGCCTGCTGGACTCGATCGACCAGGATCTGGGCGACGTGCCGCATGACTACCTCGCACCGGCACCCGACGACTATCACCCCGATCGGCGCTTTGACGGCGAGCCCCCCGCCGCGGAAACCATGCACACCCCCGCGCGCGACGCGCGGATCTTCCGCTACGACGAATGGGACTGCCAGCGGCGGCACTACCGCAAGCACTGGTGCACGCTGCGCGAGACCGACGTGCGAGCGGGAGACCCCGACTTCGTGGGCCTGACGCTGGCCCGGTACGCCCCGCAAGTCCGTCGCCTGAAACGAACGTTCGAGCAGTTGCGCGGCGAAGACAAACTGCTCAGGGCTCAGCCGGACGGCGACGATCTGGACCTTGATGCCGTGGTGGCTGCTTGCGTCGACCTGCGCACGGGCGCGGAACTAAGCGAACGCCTGATGGTGAAGCGCAGGAAGGCCGAACGCGACATGGCCGTCATGTTCATGGTCGACATGAGCGGCTCGACCAAAGGCTGGGTCAATGACGCCGAGCGCGAAGCGCTGGTGCTGCTGGCCGAGGCGCTGGAGATCCTGGGCGACCGCTACGCCATCTACGGATTTTCCGGCGTCACGCGCCAGCGTTGTGAGATCTACCGCATCAAGCGCTTCGACGAACCGTACTCCGATGCTGTGCGCGGGCGCATTGCCGGCATCAAGGCGCAGGATTACACGCGCATGGGCGCGGCCATCCGCCACCTCAGCACGTTGCTCGACCGCGTGGACGCGCGCACCAAGCTGCTGGTCACGCTCTCCGACGGCAAGCCGGACGATTACAGCGACCACTACCGCGGCGAATACGGCATCGAGGACACGCGGCAGGCGCTCGCTGAAGCGCACCGTCGCGGCATCCATCCGTTCTGCGTCACCATCGACAAGGAAGCGCGCGACTACCTGCCCCACCTGTACGGCGCGGTAAACTGGACGCTGGTGGAGGACGTCACCCGGCTGCCGCTGAAGGTCGCGGAAATCTACCGGCGCCTGACCACCTGATGGAGAGCTTGTCATGCGGGTGACCTTTGCTAAACTGCCTTGGTGCGCGCTGTAGTTTGCTGCGCCCCGGCTCATTTTCTTCGAGGGTTACGGTTTCATGCGCTCGCTCAATGCTCATCGATCCCCACTGGTGCCGTTCGTCGCACTCTTGCTACTCTTCGGCTCGTGCCCGGCAGCCGTAGGAGCCGAGGCATGGCCCAGCAAACCAGTGCGTATGGTCATCCCCTTCCCGCCGGGACAGACCAGCAGCGACGTGTTCGGCAGGGCCATGGCAGAGCAGTTGCGCAAGGATCTCGGCCAGCCGATCGTCGTTGACAACCGGCCGGGTGCCGGCGGTGTCGTGGGTGCGCACCTGGTGGCCAAGTCCGTGCCAGACGGCTACACGCTGCTGCTGGCGGCGGCCGGAACCATCACCATTTCGCCCAGCATATACGGCAAGAAAATGCCGTTCGATCCGCAGACCGACCTGGCGCCGGTGTCGCTGTTCGCCCTGGTGCCTTACATGCTGGTCGTGCCGCCCTCGGTTCCCGCCAAGAGCGTCAGTGAATTCATCAAGTTCGCCAAAGACCAGCCCGGGACGCTGAATTTCGTTTCCTCCGGCAACGGCACCACCCCGCACCTGTGCGGCGAGTGGTTCAAGCGCCAGGCGAAGCTCGACATCACGCACGTTCCCTACAAGGGCGGGGCCATCGCGACGATCGATCTGCTCGCCGGCCGCGCCCACCTGTATTGCGCCGGGGGGCCGAGCACGGTCGGCTTCCTGCAGAGCGGCAAGCTGCGTGCGATCGGGATGACCTCAGCGAAGCGCAGTCCGCTGTTCCCGGACGTCCCCACGCTCGGGGAACAGGGAATCGCGGGCCTGGACAGTATCAACTCCTGGGTGGGCATTTTCGCGCCGGCGGGCACGCCCCGCCCGGTGATCGACAGGCTCCACCGCGAGATCGCCCGGATCATGGAGGGCCCCGAGATGCGCAAACTGATCACGGAACAAGCCGCGGAACCGATGGCGCTGACGCCCGCGCAGTTCGCTGCACGCATCAAGAGCGAAACCGCGTACTGGGCCAATGTCGTCAAGGTCACCGGTGCGACCATCGACTGAGGCACCGGCGTGCTGGCAAAGAAATCGACGGCTTCCTCACGGCGATTCGGCATCGAACTCGATCCCGGACCGCTGGCCGCCGACAGCGACCCGCGGCAGATCGAGCATCTGCGCCAGGCCGTGCTCGACCACGGATTCGTCGTGCTGCGCGACCAGCGCTTGCAGGACGAGGCCCTGCTGGCGCTCGGCCGGCGTTTCGGCGACATCGAAAACCGTGTCATCAAGTACCGCACGCCAGGCCCGACAAGAAAGCAAAGCCCCGGCCTCTGGCATCACCACAACTGCTGCGACGGCGCGCTCGACGACTGGATCATCTACTACACGCCGGTCCTGCCGCCGGACGGAGGCTCCATCGAATTCTTCGACGCTGCAGCATGGTATGCGCGGCTGGACGAGCCGACCCGGGCATGGGCTTTGCGGCGGCGCGTGCGGCACGATTACGTGCCGGTGGTCCATACCGGCATACCGCCGGTCGCCAACCCGCCATGGCACCCCATGGTGATCGAGCGCGACGATGCAGGGCATCCACAACGGGCGATCTATGCCGCGGGACATGCGATGGAGTTCGACGACACCACAGATCTCGCGGCCCCCGCACCGGACTCGCCGTGGCACGCGGCGCTGGCGCTGGCAGCGTCCCCGGGCCTGTATCGGCTGCACGATGCACGCCCTCACGATGTCATCATCTGGGACATGAAAATGGTGGCGCACCGCGGCTACCCGTGGCCCAGCGCCTCGCTGCGCGTGATCCACGAGGTCATCATCCGACGGATATTCGAATGCCAGACGCCCCCCTCACGTCCGCACTGAGCGCCGCGATTCCGCGCAGCGTGGAACTCGCCCTGCCCGCCGGTTCGACCGACGAGCTTGGCGCGAAGCTGCGCGAACTGCTCTCCAGCCATGACTTGGTCGTGATGCGCGGCGCTGGCGTCGAGGATCAGGAACTCGTTCGCCTGGGTAGCCTGCTCGGCCGGAACTGCAGCGAGCTCAAGCGGTTCGTTACCGAGGGGCCGACAGGCCCCGCGGGCCAGTCGCGCTGGCACCACGTCGGCAATCTTGCCGGGAACAATGCCGCCGACGCGACGCTGATGGCGATCCGCGAGTTCCCCCAGTCCGGCGGCGAGTTCGAGCTGGTGTCCAATCGTCTGGCCTGGCGACAGTTGGCGCCGGAAGAGCAATCGCGCCTGCGACCGCTGACCGTGCAACATGATTTCAGCACTGTGCGGCACACCACGGCACGCACTGACGACCCTTCGCGCAAGGCCGTGTTGCCGCTGCTCATGGCAACCGATGGAGAACCATATCTTTTTCTGGGCTTTCACGCCGCCCGGATCATCGAGCTGGAGGAAGCGGAAAGCCGGTCGCTGCTGGATGATCTGATGTCCAGGGCAACGCGCAAGGAATGCGTTTACCGGCATCGGTGGCAGCCAGGCGATCTGCTGGCGTGGCGCAACATTCCTCTCATGCATCACAGTCTGGGTTTCGACGCACCGAGTCGCCGGGCGATGCACGAGGTGACCATACGGCACTTGGCCGCCTAGCGCCTGCTCCGCTGAAGACCGGACTTCACCCCGTGGCTTCGTTTCCCATACCTTGGTCGGCGCTGGTGATGGACGCCATCGGTATCGTCCTGATCATGGCCGGCGTACTCGGTCTCGTCAGCGCCCTGCCCGCGCGCACCCTCCCCGCGCTCGCCGATCCGCTGCATTGCTGGATCCTGATCGGCGCGGGCGCCCTGCTGATGGGCATGGCCGCCTGGCAGATCGTCGCGCACCTGCAGCGGCGCAAAGCAGAACAATTTTCACCACACGAGGACCGGCAATGGACACGCCGCTGAACCCCATGCCCGCACTGAGCCCGCGCGTCGCCGGCATCGCACCCTCGGCCACCATGGAAATGTCGGAACGCATCCGCAGGGCGCGCGCCGACGGAAAAGAAATTCTTCCCCTCGCCAGCGGCGACCCGAACCTCGACACCCCGCCGGAGATCATCGAGGCGGCGCACCGCGCCATGCGCGACGGCAGCCTGACGCGCTACGGCCCCGCGCAAGGCCTGCCGGCGCTGCGCGAAGCCATCGCCGCGCGCATCGCCCGCCGCTCCGGCGCACACTACGCCGCCGACGAAATCATCATCACGCCGGGCGGCAAGTTCGCCGTCTACATGGCGCTGATGGGCACGGTCTCCCCCGGCGACGAAGTGATCGTGCTCGACCCCGGCTGGGTCAGCTACGGTCCCTGCGTGCAGCTCGCGGGCGGTAAACCGGTGTTCGTGCCGGCGCTCGACCGTATTCCCCTCGACCAGGTCGCGGCCGCGGTGACCACGAAGACCCGGGTGATCATCCTCAACTCGCCGTGCAATCCAACCGGACGCATCATTCCGGAAGCCGAGCTGAAGGGCCTGCTGGAGATCGCCGAACGGCACAACCTGTGGCTGCTGTTCGACCAGGTGTATTCCGACCTGTGCTTCGAGCCCTTCACCTTCCTGCAGTCGCTGCCCGGCGCGCAGGCGCGCACCCTGCTGTGCGACAGCTTCTCGAAAACCTACGGCATGACTGGCTGGCGCGTCGGCTTTCTCGCGGCACCCAAGGCGGCCATCAAGCCGCTCATGAAGGTGGTGCAGCACTCAATCTACTGCGTACCGCCCTTCCTGCAGTCCGCCTCCGTCGCCGCGCTTGAACTGCCGGAGGAAGTGGTGACCGTGAATGCGGAGCGCTTCCGCCGCCGCCAGCACTTCACCGCCGAGACGCTGGGCAAGCTCCCCGGCTTTGCCTGCCCGGTGCCACCCGCCACCTTTTATGTGTTCCCTTCCGTCGGCGATCGCGACGACAAGCAGGTCGCCGAGGAATGGCTGACGACGCTCGGCATCGCAGTGCTGCCGGGCAGCGCCTTTGGCGCCGCCGGCGCGGGACACCTGCGCCTGTCGCTGGCCTGCGACGATGACATGCTGGCCGAGGCGATGCGCCGCCTGCGCGCGCACTACGGCGTCGCGTAAACCGCCTTCAGTCGTCGAGCCACTCGAGCAGCGGCGCCCACTGCGCGCGGTCCTGCTCGCTGAGGTACGGGGGCAGGTCGAACAGGCTGCGGCCCTGGAAGGCGGCATTCGCATAGTTCACGGTGTCACGCAGGAAAGTCACCACCGGCAATTCGAACTGCTTGAGGAAAGCCTCCAGCGTCGCCGCCGCCCGGGTGCGCGGGTCCACGCGCATGCCAACGATGCCGATGTAGCGCTTTTTCTTCCGCAGCAGGTGCTCTTCGTGCAGCACGGAGAGGAAATCACGCGTGGCCGCCATGTCGAACAGCGAGGGTTGGATCGGCACCAGCACCTTATCCACCGGCTTCATGGCGTGGCGCAGGTTTTTGCCATGCAGGCCGGCCGGACTGTCGATGATGAGCCAGCCGCCCTTGCGGCCTTTCGGGAGGTCGTCCTCGTCTTTCGCGTCGAGGCGGCGGATGGCCGGCAACCCGGGCGAACGCAACTGCAGCCATTCGAGCGCCGATTTCTGGCGGTCGAGGTCCCACAGCTTGACCTTGTCGCCGCGCGCAGCGAGCGCGCCCGCCAGATTGACCGAGAGGGTGGTCTTGCCGCAGCCGCCTTTGGGATTGGCGATCAGAACAGCGCGCATGCGGGGAATTCCAGCCAGGTCCCCGGATCGCGCCGGTGCCGGCTAATGCAGCGGCTGGCTGGCGGGCATAGCCGCGAGCGCCTGCTGCGCCGGATCGTCCATGTCCCCGCCCGCGGCAGCATCGGGTGCCGCGGCAGCCGTTTCTTCATCCGCGTCGGAGACCAGCCCTTCGCCAAAGCTGGTCGCGGGGCCGGCAGCGTCTGCGGGCGACGGCGCGTTCTCGACCAGCGTGCCCAGCTCTTCCAGCGGCGGCAGCTCGTCCAGCGAACGCAGGTTGAGGTCGTCGAGGAACTGCCGGGTCGTCGCGAACAGGTCGGGACGTCCGGGCACCTCGCGGTGACCCACGACTTCGATCCAGCCGCGCACTTCCAGCGCCTTGATGACCTGGCTGGAGACGATGACCCCGCGAATGTCCTCGATGTCGCCGCGCGTGCACGGCTGCTTGTAGGCAATGATGGCGAGCGTTTCCATGACCGCCCGCGCGTAACGCGGCGCGCGCTGGGGATTCAGCTTTTGCAGGAAACCGTGCACTTCCGGTTTCGCGCGGAAACGCCAGCCACCGGCGACCTGCGTCAGCTCCACGCTGCGTTCCTGCCAATCTTCTTTCAGTTCGTCGAGGAGATTGCGCAGCACGTCGTTGCCGAGTTCGCCGTCGAACAGTTTTTTCAGGTCGGCCAGTTGCAGCGGCTCCGGCGCGGTCAGCAGCGCGGCCTCGAGGACTTTCTTCACTTCAGTCAGGTCAGACAACGGTCAGCCCCTGGGTCGGTTTGATATAGATCGGCGAATACGGCGCCTGCTGGGTCACGTCGATCAGCGACTCGCGGGCCAGTTCGAGGACGGCGAGGAAGGTCACCACCAGCTTGTTCACGCCGTCCTGTGGCGTGAACAACTGGATGAATTCGAGGTGCGGGTGTTCCTGCAGCCGCCGCAGGATGCGGCTCATGTGCTCGCGCACGGACAGCTGTTCCCGCACCACCCGGTGATGCTTGTTCACGTTGGCCCGCGACAGCAGCCACAACCAGGCCTGCCGCAGATCCTCGGGCTCGACCGTCGGCAGCAGCTTGGTCGCAGCCTGCTCCACCCAGACGTTGAC
>CAZXNF010000049.1:0-12617 GCA_964641785.1 uncultured Streptomycetaceae bacterium
GTGCTGAACGCGTCGCTGCAGGACCCGGAAACGCTGAAGCGACTCGCGGCCGTCGGCGTGGACCCGTTGTCCAGCACGCCGGAGGAATTCGCAGCCTACATCAAGGCCGAGGTGCCGAAGTGGGCGCAGGTCGTCAAGGCGTCGGGCGCGAGGGCGGACTAGTCTGCGCCATGCAACAATCAGCGCCCGAGCGAATCCGACAAGGCTGACATCCCCATGCGCTTTATATCACTGCTCACTGTGCTGGCTGCCGGGCTATCCGCACCAACCTTCGCCGCCGACGCTGCCTATCCCGCCAAATCCATCCGCTTCGTCGTCCCCTACGCTCCCGGCGGCAGTTCGGACGTGATCGCGCGCATCCTCGGCGTCAAGGCGGGCGAACTGCTCGGCCAGACCTTCGTCATCGACAACCGTCCGGGCGCCGGCAGCATGCTCGGCACCGACCTGGTGGCGAAGTCGCCCGGCGACGGCTACACGGTCATCCTTTCGGACATGCCGCACACGATCAACCCGAGCATCTACGCCAAGGTGCCGTACGATCCGGTGAAGGACTTCACGCCGGTCACGCTGGTCGGCACCTCGGCGATGTTCCTGTTCGTGAATCCCTCGGCGCCGTTCCAGACCGTGAAGGACCTGATCGCGGCGGCGAAAGCGGCGCCCGGCAAGTTCGCGATCGGCTCCGGCGGCAACGGCACCACGACGCACCTGTCCGCGGAAATCTTCATGCAGCGCGCCGGCATTAAGCTGACGCACGTGCCGTACAAGGGCGCGGGTCCCGCCATGACAGACGTGATCGCCGGCCAGATTCCGATGACGTTCACCTCGATGGCAACCGCCGCGCCGCACGTGAAGTCCGGCAAGGTGCGCGCGCTCGGGGTGACAGCGCGCAAGCGGGTGCCGTCGTATCCCGACATCCCCACTTTCCAGGAAGCAGGCGTGCCCGACTTCATCGTCGAACACTGGTGGGGCGTGCTCGCCCCGGCGGGCGTGACCAAGCCGGTGCTGGACACGCTGCGCGGCGCGCTGACGAAGGTCATCACCTCGGCCGACACGCGAGAACGCTTCGCAGTACTGGCCGTGGAGCCGACGACGAACACGCCCGACGAATTCCGCAAACTGCTGGCCGCGGACGTGCAGCACTGGTCGAAAGTCGTGAAGGACGCGGGGATACAGCCGAACTAAAGTCCATCGTTCCCGCGCAGGCGGGAACCCAAAAAAAACATGGATGCCCGCCTGCGCGAGCATGACGGATTGATGCGTATGCTGAACGACATCCTCGACGCGCTCGCCCGCGACCCCGCGCTCTGGCAGGACTTCAACGCGCTGTGCGACTGCGGCGGCCGGCGCGCCGGCACCGAGAGCGAGCGCCTGGGTCTGGATGCGGCTTACGCACGCCTCGCCGCCATCGCGCCCGCGCGCGCGCAGCGCATCCCGGTGCCCTACGCCGGCTGGCGCAACGACCGCGCCACGCTGACCCGACTGGACGACGGCACCGCGCTCGCCGCCAACGCCCTGCTCGGTGCGCAGCCGGGCGCCCTTGAAGCGGAGGTGATCGATCTCGGCCAGGGCCGGCCCGCCGATTTCGACGCCGCGGGCGACGCCGTGCGCGGGCGCATCGCGCTTGTGCGCCACGAGTACCCCTTCGCCACGGACCACGTGCACCGCCGGAAGAAGCTCGCGATGGCGATGGAGCGTGGCGCCGTCGGCTACGTCATCGCGAACCCCTGGCCCGGCGGCGGACTGCTGTCGGGCTCATCGGGGCGCGGCGGCGCGGCGGGCATCCCGGCGATCTCCACCGATTTCGCCTCGGCGCAACGCCTCGCCGCGCGCGACGGCCGGCGGCCGCGCATCCGCATCACGCTCGTCGGCGAGGACTTCGCCGCGCAAACCGACGTGCTGGTACTCGATCTGCCGGCGCCGTCGGACGAACGAGTGGTGCTGAGCGCGCACGTGGACGGCCACGACCTCGCCGAAAGCGCGCTCGACAACGCGACCGGTGTCGCGGTGGCCCTCGCGCTGGCGCGCGCCTTCGCGCCGCATATCCGCCACTGCCCGCGCGGCCTGCGCGTGTGCCTGTTCAGCGCCGAGGAATGGGCGCTGGCCGGCTCCAGGGTCTATCTCGAGCGCATGGAGACCGGGGACCGCGGCAAGCTTGCGTTCAACCTCAACCTCGACACCGTCGGCGGCAGCCCGCGGCTCACCGCCCTCACCAGCGGCTTCCGCGGCCTGCCGGCGTTCGTGCGCGACGCGGCCGCGACGGTGGGCGCCGGGGTCGGCATCCACGAGCCGCTGATGCAGAGTTCCGACCATTACAACTTCGCCCGCCACGGCATTCCGGCGCTGCGCCTGGTGGCCGGCTTCAACGACGACGCCAGCCGCGTGCGCAATATTCGCAGCGCCGGCGATCTGCGCGGCCTGACCGACGCGGCGGAACTGGCGGCCGCCGCGCGCACCGCCGCCGCCCTCCTGTGGCGCGCGCTCAACGCCACGCCCGCCGAGCTTGCGGCCCTGCGTTGATGCGCCCGCTCGCGGCCCTCCTCGGGTTTCTCTTTGCCTTCAGCGCGACCGCCGCCGAGCCTGCGCCGCGCTACACGGCCAGAACCGCCAGTCCCGACGGCATCGGCAAGGTCTATATGGGCCGCGAGATCGCGTTCGTCATGGGACACCAGGGCGCGGCGTGGCTGGAGCGTCCCGAACGCGAGACGGAAGAACGGCCCGACCTGCTGTACGCCGTGCTGGACGTGACGCCGGGCATGACGGTCGCGGACATCGGCGCCGGCAGCGGTTACCACGCGCGGCGGCTCGCGCGCGGCGTCGGCACGGCGGGTACCGTTTACGCCGTCGACATCCAGCCGGAGATGCTGGCGCTGCTGGAACGGAACGCGCGCGCGGCCGGCCTCGCCAATATCCAGCCGGTGCTCGGCACGGCCACCGATCCGAAGCTGCCGGCGGCGGCGCTTGACCTAGCCTTGATGGTGGACGTGTACCACGAGTTCGCTTTCCCCCACGAAATGCTCGCCGCCATCGCGGCGGCGCTCAAACCCGGCGGGATGATCGTGTTCGTCGAATACAAGGCCGAGGACGCGAAGGTGCCGATCTTGCGCCTGCACAAGATGACCGAGGCACAGGTGAAGCGCGAAGCGGCGGTCCACGGACTGCAGTGGGTGAAGACCGTCCACGCGCTGCCGTGGCAGCACGTCATTGTCGTTCGACGACCGTAAGTGACTGTTTCATTGACGGCTTTTCGGGGCGGGGTGGCCATTGAAACCCGCGCCGGCGGCCCCATGTTCGTGGCGACGGTCGGGAACCCGGCATAATCCGGGCCGTCCAAGCCGTCCGGAGCCGCCCATGGGCGGCACCGCTACCTTGTTGAAAGGGCCACTGCATGAAACGCATCGTGTTGTTCCTCGCCACCAACATCGCCGTCCTGGCGGTGCTGACGGTCGTCCTCAACGTGCTGGGGATCGATCAGATCCTGGACGAAAACGGAATCAACTATCAGGCGCTGCTGGTGTTCTCCGTGGTGGTGGGCTTCACCGGCTCAATCATCTCGCTGCTGATGTCCAAGCCGATCGCCAAGTGGTCCACCGGCGCGCACGTCATCGAGAGCCCGCAGAGCGCCGACGAGCAATGGCTGCTGTCGACCGTGCACGCGCTCGCCGACAAGGCCGGCATCGGCCGCCCCGAGGTGGCGATCTACGAGGGCGAGCCCAACGCCTTCGCCACCGGCGCATTCAAGAACGACGCGCTGGTGGCCGTCTCCACCGGCCTGCTGCAGGCCATGACGAAGGAAGAAGTCGAGGCGGTGCTCGGCCATGAAGTCGCGCACATCGCCAACGGCGACATGGTGACGATGGCGCTCGTACAGGGCGTGGTCAACACCTTCGTGGTCTTCCTGTCGCGGGTGGTCGCCTTTTTCATCGACCGCGTCGTGTTCAAGTCGGAGCGCGGCACGGGCCCGGGTTTTTTCATCACCGTGATCGTGTGCCAGATCGTGTTCGGCATCCTCGCTTCCGTCATCGTGGCCTGGTTCTCGCGCCATCGCGAGTTCCGTGCCGATGAAGGCTCCGCGAAGCTCCTCGGCTCGCCGCAGCCCATGATCAAGGCTCTTGCGCGGCTGGGCGGCCTCGCTCCGGGTCAGTTGCCGGAGTCGGTCAAGGCCTTCGGCATCACTGACAAGGCGGGGTTCATGGCGCTGTTCTCGACCCATCCGCCGATGGAAGAGCGCATCGCCGCGCTGCAGGCGCGCGGCGCGTAACGCGGGCATACCGTCATTCCCTCCCCGACAACGCCGGCTGCGGTGACACACACCGCAGCCGGCGTTTTCACGCGTCGGGAACCCCTCGCCGACTACCTGGCCGCCGGCGACTGGGTGTCCAGTTCCATGCTGCGCCGGTTCTCGCGCGGCGAAGATCCCGCACCCCGACTGCCCACGGTCGCCGAGGACGCGCGATTTACGCTCGGCGACGCCTTTCACACACTGCTGCTGGAGCCGCACCGTTTCGGCGAGGATTTCCTGACACTGGATGGCAACGACGTCCTGCCGCCCGCCACCACCGAAACCGAGGTCTTCGCCCGCCGCTGGCTGCAGCCGGCCACCGCGCGGGCACTCCGCGCGATGCGCGATAACGCGCTGGCCTGCCCGCTGGGTCCGGTTGCGCGCTGGATGGCCGACGGCGAAATGGAACGCTCGATCTACTGGACCGACGCGGCGGGATTGCGCAGCAAGGCACGGCCCGACTGCCTGACCGCGGACACGATCGTCGAGGTAAAGACCGTCACCGATGCGCGCCCGGAAGCCTTCGCGCAGACCCGTGCGCACTTCGGCTACGACCTGCAGGCCGCGCACTACGTGGAGGCCGTCACCGCGCTGACGGGACGGATGCTGCCATTTGCCTGGGTGACCGTGGAAATTTCGCCGCCATACACGGCCTGGGTGCACATCCTCGCGCCGGCGGATCTCGACGCGGCGCGCCGGGCACTCGAAGCCCTCAAACGGGCGTTCGCTGCCTGCGCCCGCCCGCTTGCTCCGTCTTCCTGTTGAAGGCCGTCCGCCGCAGTCGACCTCGGCAAGCATCGTTACCGTCAGGACCACCGCATTCCGCGTCCGGCCGGACGTATACTCGGGCCACAACAAGAGACTTTTGATCCCGTGCCACCGGCGTGACGCTCAGTAATTCCGTCCCTTCGCGACCGCCTGCCCTTGGGCATCGGCGGGGCTGGGACACGCTGCTCGCCTGGTACTTCGTCGTCATCTGGGGTTCGGGCTTCCTCGCCACCAAGACGGGCCTGCAGTACGCGGCGCCGTTCACGTTCCTCTCCCTGCGTTTTGTCTTCGGCCTGGCGCTGCTCGTGCCCCTCGTGCTCTGGCGGCCACCGACCTGGCCCGCGCGCGGGCGCGAACTGTGGCACGTCATCGTGGCGGGCCTGCTCGTGCATGCGCTGCATCTCGGCGGCAGTCACTACGCCCAGTACCTCGGCATGTCGGCCGGGGTCACCGCGCTGATCCTCGCGCTGCAGCCGGTCATCACGGCGGTGATCGCCACTCGCTGGCTGGGCGAGACGCCCGCCCGGCGCCAGTGGCTCGGGCTCGCGCTAGGGTTGACGGGAGTCGCCCTCGTCGTCTGGCACAAGATTGACCTGCAGGAACTCGGCATCGGCCCCCTCGTAGCGGTCTTCCTGTCGCTCGCGGGAATGACCGCGGGCACGCTCTACCAGCGCCATTTCTGCCCGACCGTCGATCTGCATGCCGCCGCGCTCATCCAGTTCGCAGTCACGCTCGCGGTGCTGGCCCCACTGGCCGTCGTGGTGGAGGACTTCGTCGTGCACTGGGCCTGGCCGTTGTTCGGTTCGATCGCGTTTCTGGTCATCGGCGCCTCCATCCTCGCGGTCAGCGCGCTGCATACCCTGATGCGGCACGGCGAAGCCACGCGCGTCACCAGCATCCTGTACCTGACGCCGATCCTCGCCGTCGCGCTGGAATACCTGATGTTCGACGTGGCGCCGTCGGCGCTGACGTTGGCCGGCATCGCAATCGCCTGCGTGGGGGTGGCCCTCACCACCTGGCGCAGCGTGCCGCGCGTGGGTACCCCTGACTGACCCCCTGAACCCATGACCGCCGCCGACACTTCCGCCCAGCGCCGCCTGTACGCCTTGCTGCTGCTCACGGTCTTCATCCACATGGCCTTCTCGGGCAGCCGCATTACGCTGGCGCTGTTCGCACTGATGGAACTCAAGACCTCGGCACTGACCGTGGGGGCCCTGATCTCGCTGCTGGCCGCGCTGCCGATGTTCTTCTCCGTGCAGGCCGGGCGCTGGACCGATCGCGTGGGCGTATGGCGCCCGATGGTCTACGGCGCGGGCGCGCTGACCGTCGGTACCGTGCTGGCCGCCGCCCTGCCCCAGCTGGCGACGCTGTTCGTCTCGAGCTGCCTGATCGGCTCCGGCTTCATGCTGTTTCACATCGCCGTGAACCACGCGTTCGGCACGCTGGGCGCACCGGAACGGCGGTCGAAAAATTTCGGGCTGCTGGCGCTGGCTTTTTCCGTGTCCAATTTCGTAGGGCCGGCGATGGTTGGCTTCGCGATCGACGGCTTGGGCTACCGGGCCACCTTCGTGTTGCTCTCGGGCTGTGCCTGCTTGGCGCTCGTGGCTTTGTTGTGGCGGCGCTTCGACGCCGGGCGCGCAGCCCCCGATAGCGCCGCTGGCAAGCGGCACTTGAGCGACCTGCTGAAAAGCCGCACCCTGCGCCGCGTGTTCGTGGTGAGCGCGGTGCTGTCGATGGCTTGGGATGCGTTCTCATTCATAGTGCCGGTCTATGCCGCCCAGGACCTGAAGCTCTCCGCCTCGGCCATCGGGCTCATCCTCGGTGTCTTCGGATCGGCCATCTTCTTCGTGCGGCTGGTGTTCCCGTGGCTGGTGCACCGGGTCACGGAATGGCAGATGCTGCTCTACGCGCTGTTTTCGTCCGCGGTGTGTCTCGCGCTGTTTCCGCTGATCCACACGGTGCAACTGCTGGTGGGGCTGGCGTTCCTGCTGGGCATCGGCCTGGGCGGCGCGCAGCCGATGATCATGTCCCTGCTCTACAGCCGGGCCCCGCCCGGACGCACCGGAGAAGCGGTCGGCCTGCGGACGCTGCTGCTCAACATCAGCCAGACGGGCATTCCGCTCATGTTCGGCGCGCTGGGCACCGCGCTGGGCATGGCACCGGTGTTCTGGGCGATGGCGGCGGCGATGGCCGCCGGCGGCTGGTACGCGATGCCGGCGCGCGCCGCCGCGAAACCGCCGCCCGCGTAGCCGGCGCGACACACCCGCAGGCCTCCCCCAAAGCACACGGCCGGCACCCCTTGAAAGGGGGCCGGCCGTGTCGGCGTAACCGTTGGCGGGTTGCCGCTTACGACAGGTGTTTGCTGACCAGTTTGGTCATGTCGAACATGGACACCTGACCCTTGCCGCCGAACACCGGTTTCAACTTGTCATCGGCGTTGATCATGCGGCGGTTTTTCTTGTCCTGCAGGCCATACTTCTTGATGTAGGCCCAGAGCTTCTTGGTCACTTCCGTGCGGGGCATCGGCTTGCCGCCGATGACTTCCGCGAGCTTCTCCGAGATGTTCATCGGCTTCATGAACGCGGCGTTCGGCTTGCGTTTCACCGCTTTCTTCACTGCTTTCTTGGCCTTCTTCTTGGTTGCCATCGACATACCTCCTGACGTGTGTGGTGAGGAAACCGGATCGTATTATCACAAAATTCCCTCTGCAATAGAACACTTTTCAGAGGGAAAACCGCTTTTTTTCGGGCGAGCGAGCGGCTACACGCCCGCCGGCGCACCGGCATCCAGCCAGCTGGCGAGGCCCTGCGCGTTGAGGTCGAGGTCCATTGCATAGAGCGCGAGCGCGTCATCCGGCGCGAGCTTTGCGCCGTAACGCGCGAGTTCGTCTAGGAAAATTCCCCTTACGCCTGCCTGCAGCCGGGCCATGCGCGCGTCATGCGGGAGGCCGTCCGCAAGGTCCTGCACGGAGCGTGCCAACGCCGCATGCGCATCGATGCCGCGGTGCAATGCGTCCGCGCATCGCGCCAGGTCCCGCAGCTGGCTGTAGTGGGTGACGTATACCGCCGCCGGCCGCTCGGCCATGATCCGCTCCACCGAGCGGTGGGCGGCCGCCGGCTCGAAGTGCACCGGACTGGTGGTGGGGATGACGAACTGGCGCCGGCCGTCATCCCTATCCAGCTCGCGGTACGACACGCCGAAGGTGTCACCGGCGAACACATGACCGGAGCGCCCGTCCACGATCGCCACGTGGTGCTTCGCATGGCCGGGCGTATCCAGAAAGCGGAACGTCCGTCCGCCCATGGTGACGGTGGCGCCATCGGGCGTTTCGATGATGCGCCCGGCCGGGATGGGGAGCACGTCTCCGTAGGCGCGCCGGAAGGTCGCTTCGCCGTAGACCGCGATGGTGCCCGCCACCAGTTTCTCCGGCTCGGCCATGTGCCGGGCGCCGCGCGGGTGCACCGTCAGCCGGGCGTTGGGGCAGGCGGTCATCAGCACCCCGGCCCCGCCGGCATGGTCGAGATGGATGTGGGTCAGCAGGACGTAGTCCACCTGCCCGGGAGGCAGCCCCTTCGCCGCGAGCGCAGCCAGGATGCGCGGCACCGAGTGGCTGACGCCGGCGTCAACGACGGCAACGCGCCCGTTTTCGACGATCAGATGGATCGCGTCCAGCCGCGGACGGTGGTAGCCGGAATCCACGGCGCTGATGCCGTGGGCGTATTCGATGACATCCGGGAGCATGGTGGGCGCGTATTGTAAGGTGCTCCGCCAGCCCTCGACCAATCCCGGACCGCCTCCGCGCGGCAATGGGATAATGACCCGCTTACTGGAAAGGCAACGCCATGCACATCCGCACCTTCAGTATCTGGGCCGCCGTTATCGCGATCGCCGGCGCCTTCGGTTTCAGTAGCGCGGCATCCGCGCAAGCGGGCGCGCCCGCGGGCAAAGCGCCGGTCGCCAAACCGGCAACCGCAAAGGCCATCTTCGCCGGTGGCTGCTTCTGGTGCATGGAGCCGCCCTACGACAAGCTGGACGGTGTGCTCGCGACGACCTCGGGCTACATCGGCGGCAAGACGCGCAATCCGACTTACGAGCAGATCTCCACGGGCACCACCGGGCACACGGAAGCCGTGCAGGTCGAATACGACCCGAAGAAAATCTCCTATGAAAAGTTGCTGGAAGTCTTCTGGGTCAACATCGACCCGACTGTGAAAAACCGCCAGTTCTGCGACATCGGCACCCAATACAGAACCGGCATCTTTACGCTGGACGACGAGCAGCGCCGGCTGGCCGAGGCGTCCAAGGCAAAGCTGGAGACGTCCAAGCCGTTCAAGCAACCCATCGTGACGGAGATCACCGCCGCTGCCGAGTTCTGGTCTGCGGAGGACTACCACCAGGATTACTACAAGAAGAATCCGGTGCGCTACAAGTTCTACCGGTCCGGGTGCGGAAGAGACGAAAGACTCAAGGAACTCTGGGGCAAGGCGCCCGAATAATCCCGACGCCGGTGGCGTCCTGCCGCCGGCGTCCGCGTGGACACTGCCACGCCGCTCACCTACACTGGCCGCGGTTTTCTCCACGCGGATCCGCCATGGTCGAGCAACAAATCATAGAGCGTTACGCGCGCATCGTCGCCGTCGCCCTGCTGGTCGCGGGCTGTCTGCTGGTGCTGCGACCCTTCATCGTCGGCATCGTGTTCGCGGCGATCGTGTGCGTGTGCACCTGGTCCCTCTACCAGCGCGTCCTGCGCAAGTGCCGTAACCGGCCCACCCTCGCTTCGCTGGTGATGACGCTGGGCATGATTCTGGTGGTGGTGGTGCCGCTCGCCGTGCTGGCGGGTAGCCTCGCCAACAACGTGCCGACCCTGATCGATGCCGGCAAGCAGATGCTCGCCAGCGGGCCGCCGGCCCCGCCGGCGTGGCTCAAGACCTTCCCTTTCGTTGGTGAACAGGCCGACGCCTACTGGCACCGGGTGACAGAGAACCGCGAGGAACTGAAATCGCTGGGGCAACGCCTGGCAGAACCGGCGAAGAATTTCCTGATCGCGACCGTGCAGGTGTTCGGGGAAGGCATCCTGCAGCTCACGCTGGTCGTCTTCGTGTGCTTTTTCCTGTACCGCGACGGCGAGCGAATGGCAGGCTCGGTCCACGCCATTGCCGACAAGCTGGCGGGCGGCATGGGCGGGCGCCTCATTGCGATCGTGAACGGCACCGTGGTGGGCGTCATGTTCGGCATGATCGGCACCGCGGCCGCGCAGGCGCTGCTGGCGCTCATCGGCTTTCTCGTCGCAGGAGTCCCCGCGGCCTTTCTGCTCGGCGCGGCCGTGTTCTTCCTGTCGATGGTTCCGGTCGGTCCCCCGCTCATCTGGGGCGGCGCCGCGGCCTGGCTCTATTACGGCGGCGAAACCGGCTGGGCCGTTTTCATGGTGCTGTGGGGCGCCCTGGTCGTCAGCAGCGTCGACAACTTCCTCAAACCCATCCTCATCAGCCGCGGCAGCAACATGTCGCTCGCACTGGTGTTTCTCGGCGTGCTGGGCGGCGTGCTCGCCTTCGGGTTCATCGGCATTTTCCTCGGGCCGACGCTCCTGGCGGTGGGCGTGACGCTACTCAAGCAGTGGACGCAGGTCGCGGCCCCGGGTGCTGTTCCGCCCGCATGACCGGCCAGTTGTCGCTGTTCGGCACGGAAGCGCCAACGGCCCAGCCCGCACCGACCGCGGCCCCCGAACGTCCCCCGGCCACAGCAAAAGGCCGCGCGGCGGCCAGCGTCCCGGCGGAGCTGCAAAACCTGGCGGCACGGCTTCCCGCGGGCCTGCATCTCGGCACGTCGTCGTGGTCCTTCCCGGGCTGGTCCGGCATCGTCTATGCCGGCACGGCGAGTGAAATCACGCTGTCGCGCCACGGCCTGACGGCCTACGGCCAGCACCCGCTGCTGCGGACCGTGAGCATCGACCGCACGTTCTATGCCCCGCTGTCGGCGGAACAGTTCGCCGTCTACGCCGCCCAGGTGCCCGCGCATTTCCGCTTCATGGTGAAAGCGCCGGCCTTCATCACCGACTTTTACCAGCGCGGCGAACGCGGCAAGCCCGCAGGCGGGAACCCGCTTTTCCTCAACGCCGAACGGACGGTCCGCGAATTCATCGAGCCCTGCCTGGCCGGTCTGCGCGACAAGGCGGGGCCGCTCGTGTTTCAGCTCTCGCCGCTCGGGCGCGCCGCGGCGCGGGAAGGCCCGCGCGTGATCGAACGGCTGCATGATTTTCTGGCCGCCTTGCAAGCGCACGCACCAGGACCACTGTATGCCGTCGAACCGCGCGACCCGGAGCTCCTGACCCACGCACTGGCCGACGTGCTGACCGTGAACGGTGCGCGGCTCTGTATCGGCGTGCACGCACGGATGCCGCCCGTGGCGAAGCAGGCCGCGCTGCTGGCGATGATGCCGCCCGGCCCCGTCATCGTCCGCTGGAGCCTGCATGCGGGCTATGCCTACGAGGATGCCAAGGCGCACTACGCGCCCTTCGACCGCCTCGTGGAAGAAGACCTGCCAACCCGCACGGCCCTCGCCAGACTCGCGGCGGAGGCGCTCGCGCAGCACACGCCCGTCTTCATCGCCATCAACAACAAGGCCGAGGGTTCCGCACCGCTCAGTTGCTTCGCGCTGGCCCGTGCTATCGCGGACCGCCTCTGACACTCCGTCAAGCCGCGGTGCTTTTCTTCGCGCGGTCGCCGAACTTGTCGAAGAACTTACGCACCTTCGGCCCCACGACCACCTGACAGTACGGCTGGTTCGGATTGTTCTCGAAGTACTCCTGGTGGTAATCCTCGTCGACGTAGAACGTCTGCGCCGCCGTGACTTCGGTGACGATCGGGTTCTTCCACAGCTTCGCGTCTTCGAGGTTGCGGATCACTTCCTTCGCAACGTGTTCCTGCTCCGGCGTCGTGAAGAAGATGCCGGAACGATACTGCGTGCCGCTGTCGTTGCCCTGACGGTTCAGCGTCGTCGGATCGTGGATCGCGAAAAACACTTCCAGCAGGTCCCGGAACGACAGGCGTGACGGATCGAAGGTGATCCGCACGACCTCGGCATGGCCAGTCGTGCCCTCGCACACATCACGATAGGCCGGATTCACCGCTTTGCCGTTGATGTAACCGGACTCGACGGCGTCGACGCCCGTGAGCTGATCGTACACGGCCTCCAGACACCAGAAACAGCCGCCGCCGAGAATGGCAACTTCGCGGCCGGCCAGCGTGGTGGGGGGGCCGGAAACTGGGGTTTGCGTCATGGTTTTTTCCCTTTCGATTCAGTGCGATTGTGCCTCAGTCGCTGACCCGCGTTTCAACTTACACCGCCAGCGGATGCGGAGTTAAACTTCCGTCCCCTTTTCGCTCTCATTTATTGCTCAGGATCATGCCGAACGAACTTCACGCACCGACCGCTGCCGTAGCCACGGCGCTGCCCGCGCAGGACATTTCCCGCGAAGTGCTGCTGGAAAAATACGCCAAGGGACAGGAACAGTCGATCGCCGACGTGCGCCGGCGCGTTGCCCGCGCCCTCGCGGCAGTGGAAACCGAGGCCA
>CAZXNF010000050.1:0-12579 GCA_964641785.1 uncultured Streptomycetaceae bacterium
ATGTCCGACAGCACCGCGAAGCGGTTGCCTTCCTTGATCAGGCCCATGGCGATGCCCGCCACGTGCGCCTTCAACGGCACGCCGGCATCCATCAGCGCGAGACAGCCGCCGCACACCGAGGCCATCGAGCTCGAACCGTTGGATTCCGTGACTTCGGAAACCAGGCGCAGCGAGTAGCTGAATTCTTCCGGCGTCGGCAGCACGGCCAGCAGTGCGCGTTTCGCCAGCCGCCCGTGGCCGATTTCCCGGCGCTTGGGCGAGCCGACCCGGCCGGTTTCGCCGGTCGCGTAGGGAGGCATGTTGTAGTGAAGCATGAAGCGGTCGGTGTATTCGCCCATCAGCGCGTCGATGCGCTGCTCGTCGCGCGTCGTGCCCAGCGTGGCGACGACCATCGCTTGCGTCTCGCCGCGCGTGAACAGCGCGGAGCCGTGGGTGCGCGGCAGCAGGCCGGTGCGGATGGTGATCGGGCGCACCGTGCGGGTGTCGCGGCCGTCGATGCGCGGTTCGCCGTTCAGGATCTGGCCGCGGACGATCTTGGATTCCAGCGCGAAGCAGATTTCCTTGACCGGGTTGGCGGCGGGGCCGCCTACCGTGCCGACGCCCACTTCCGTGAACACGCGCTTCCAGATAGCGTCGATCGCGTGCGTGCGGGCCTGCTTTTCCTTGATCTGGAAAGCGGCGTTGAGGTCGCTTTCGGCGATGCCGGCAATGCGTGAAGCCAGCGCTTCGTCTTTCGCGGCCGGCGCCCAGTCCCAGGACGGGTTGTTCGCTTCGTCCGCAAGCTGGTGGATCAGTTCGATCACGGCCTGCATCTGCTCGTGGCCGAACACCACCGCGCCCAGCATGACGTCTTCAGGGAGTTCGTTGGCTTCGCTTTCAACCATCAGCACGGCCTGCTCGGTGCCGGCGACCACCAGGTCGAGGTCGCTCTGCTTCAGTTCCGAGGCGGTGGGGTTGAGGATGTACTGGCCGTCGGCATAGCCGACGCGCGCCGCCCCGATGGGGCCGTTGAACGGGAGACCTGACAGTGCCAGCGCCGCTGAGGTGCCGATCATTGCCAGGATGTCGGAGTCGATCTCGTTGTTCGACGACATGACCGTCGCCACCACCTGCACTTCGTTGTAGAACCCGTCCGGAAACAAGGGGCGGATCGGGCGGTCGATCAGGCGCGAGGTCAGGATTTCCTTCTCCGACGGACGACCTTCACGCTTGAAAAAGCCGCCGGGGATCTTGCCGGCGGCGTAGGTGCGTTCCTGATAGTCCACCGTCAGCGGCAGAAAATCCTTCGCGGCGTCGGCATTCTTCTTGCCGACCACGGTGCACAGCACCACGGTGTCTTCCATGTTGACGAGCACGGCCCCGCTCGCCTGGCGCGCGATTTCGCCCGTCTCCAAGGTCAGCCGGTGACGGCCCCACTGCATGCTTTTCTTGATCGGATTCACAATAATTCCTCAGGTTCGGATTTCAGCGGATTTCAGCGAAATTCAGTATTGGCAGATACGGCAGATACGCAGGTTCGAATCGGGCCGTGCAGCGCTACACGAGGCTGCGCGCCCCCAGAAACAGCGATGGCCGCGCGGACGGTCGGTCCGGGCGGCCATGCAGGGTTCAATCGGCAATCCGGTGTTCAAGCCCCTTCATGCTGCGGGTGTCCTCTTGCTCGCCGGGTTTGCGCGGTGGCTTACTTGCGCAGCCCGAGGCGGTCAATCACCGCACGGTACTTGTCCGCGTCGTTGCGCTTGAGGTAATCCAGCAGCTTGCGGCGCTGGCTCACCAGCCGCAGCAGGCCGCGGCGGGAATGGTGGTCTTTGACGTGGGTTTTGAAATGATCGGTCAGGTCGGTGATGCGCGCCGTCAGCAACGCAATCTGTACTTCCGGCGACCCGGTATCAGCCTGGGCCCGCTGGAAGTCCTTGACGATCTGGGCTTTTTGGCCGGTCGTGATCGACATTCTGGTCTCCGCAAAAAGGCGCGTATTCTACACGCGGAAGTATCGGTTTTTCAAGCAGTTTCACCATTTTGGGCGGCCGCGAAATCCGGCGGCACCGGTTCCGGGGCGGTCGCCACCAGGCGCTGCGGCTTGAGGTAGCCGTCTGGCACCTGCACGCCGAGTCCGAGAAAGGTTCCGTCCAGCGCTGCATAAACCCGGCTGCTGACGCCTTCCGCCAGCACCGCGCCGGCCGGCACCGTTTGCCCCTGCCGAAAACGCGCCGTCAGCGGGGCATCCAGTGCGATCCTGGGCAGGGAGGCCACCAGACGGTCCGGGGCCAACAGTTGCCCTACCCGGGCGGGGGGTGCCAGCGCTTCCCACTCCGCCAGCGTCAGGGCCCCGTCTAGGGCCAGCCCGCCCACGGCCAGGCGACGCAGGCCGGCAAGATGCGCGCCACAGCCTAGTCGCTCGCCCAATGTCTCGGCCAGTGTCCGGATGTAGGTGCCTTTGCTGCAGCGGACCCGCACGGTCGCCAGCGGCAGCGCGCAGGCCTCCAAGGCGATCTCGTGGATCGTGATCGGGCGCGGCGCCCGGGGGACCGTCGTCCCGGCCCGCGCATAGGCATAGAGCGGCTTGCCCTGGTGCTTCACCGCGCTGTGCATCGGCGGCATCTGCTCCATGCGGCCCTCCAGGGACGCAACGACAGCCCGCACGGTGGCCTCATCGGCGGTCACCGGTGCTTCGGCGATCACTTCGCCCTCCGCATCGGCAGTGGTCGTGCACTGCCCCAGCCGGATCACCGCCCGGTAGGTTTTGTCCGCATCGGTCAGGCCTTGCGAGAACTTGGTGGCCTCCCCGAAGCAGATCGGCAGCAGCCCGGAGGCCAGCGGATCGAGGGTGCCGATATGACCGGCGCGGGCCGCGCCAGCGGCACGCTTCGCTCGCTGCAGCGCGGCGTTCGAGGTGATGCCAACGGGCTTGTCGAGCAGGAGCACGCCGTCCACCGGCACGCCGACATGGCGCATGATCGACTCAGGTCTTGGTGCGGCGGCGGCGCGGTGGCGATGCCGCCTGCGCCGCCATGCTGGTGTCGGCGGCGACAGCGCGGTCGATCAGCTGGGACAGCTGCATGCCGCGCTCGACCGAAGCATCATGCGCAAAATGCAGTTCGGGAACGATCCGCAATTGCAGGCGGTGGCTCAGTTCTCTGCGCAGGAAGCCCGCCGCGCGCGCCAGCCCTTCAGCGGTTTCGGCCAGGCGCTCCGCGTCGCCCAGCAGAGTGAAGTAGACCTTGGCATGGGACAGGTCACGGGACACCTCGACTTCCGTGAGCGTGACCATGCCGACGCGCGGGTCCTTAACCTCCAGCCGGATCAGGTCCGCGAGTTCGCGCTGGATCTGCTCGGCAATGCGGCGCGCGCGGGGATGTTCGCGGGGCATGGAATGAGACGCCAGGACTGAGGGCTGAAGACTAAGGGCTGAGGACTCAAGAGGAACCCTCTCAGTCCCGAGTCCTGCGTCCTCAGTCCTCGTCTCCGAGGCCTATAAGGTTCGGGCGACCTCGACGACCTCATACGCTTCGAGCTGGTCGCCGACTTTCAGGTCATCGTAGCCGCGCACCGATAGGCCGCATTCGAAGCTGGCCTTGACCTCGCGCACATCGTCCTTGAAGCGCTTGAGGGAATCGAGTTCGCCGTCGTAGATGACCACGTTGTCGCGCAGCAGACGCACCTTGGCCGAACGGCGCACCAGGCCGTCGAGCACGTAACAACCCGCCACCGTGCCCACCTTGGAGATCTTGAACACTTGGCGGATTTCGACCAGCCCGAGGATGCTTTCTTTCTTCTCGGGCGACAACATGCCGCCGAGCGCCGCCTTGATCTCGTCAACCGCTTCGTAAATGATGTTGTAGTAGCGGATGTCGACGCCGGAAGACTCTGCGAGCTTGCGTGCCATGCCGTCGGCCCGCGTATTGAAGCCCACGATCACGGCCTTCGAAGCCAGCGCCAGGTTGACGTCGGATTCGGTAATGCCGCCCACCGCGCAATGCACGATGTTGATCTTCACTTCTTCCGTGGACAGCTTGGCCAGCGCATGCGCCAGCGCCTCGTAGGAACCCTGCACGTCGGCCTTGACGATCAGCGACAGCGTCTTCGCGCCCGCCTCGCCGACCTGGCTAAACATGTTTTCGAGGTTTGAAGCCTGCTGCTTCGCCAGCTTCACGTCGCGGAACTTGCCCTGCCGGAACAGCGCGATCTCGCGCGCCTTGCGCTCGTCGCCCAGCACCAGCACTTCGGCGCCGGCCTGCGGCACGTCCGACAGGCCCTGAATCTCCACCGGGATGGACGGCCCGGCGGTCTCGACGGCATGCCCTGCTTCGTCGAGCATCGAGCGCACGCGACCGAACACGGAGCCGGCGAGAAGGATGTCACCTCGCTTCAGGGTGCCCGACTGGACCAGGATAGTGGCCACGGGACCGCGGCCGCGGTCGAGCCGGGCTTCGATCACGATGCCCTTCGCCGGCGCGTCCTTGGCTGCCTTCAGTTCAAGCACCTCCGCCTGCAGGAGTATCGCCTCCAGCAGTTGGTCGATACCCTCCCCGGTACGGGCCGACACCGGCATGAACATGGTGTCGCCGCCCCAGTCTTCGGGCACCACTTCCTGCGCCGCCAGATCCTGCTTGACGCGGTCCGGATTGGCCTCCGGCTTGTCGATCTTGTTCAGCGCCACCACCATCGGCACCTTGCCTGCTTTGGCGTGATGGATGGCTTCAATGGTCTGCGGCATGACACCGTCATCGGCCGCCACCACCAGGATCACCAGGTCGGTCAGCTTCGCGCCGCGCGCGCGCATGGCGGTAAACGCCTCATGACCCGGCGTATCGAGGAAGGTGATCATGCCCTTGGGCGTTTCCACGTGGTACGCGCCGATATGCTGGGTGATGCCGCCGGCTTCACCACTCGCCACCTTGGTGCGGCGGATGTGATCGAGCAGGGAAGTCTTGCCGTGGTCAACGTGCCCCATGACGGTCACCACCGGCGCGCGCGGCTCGAGATGGGCTGCCTCGTGATGCGTTTCCTCGGCCAGGTACGCGTCAGGATCGTCGAGCCGGGCACGGATCGCCTTGTGCCCCAGTTCCTCGACGACAATGATCGCGGTGTCCTGGTCCAGCACCTGGTTGATCGTCACCATCGTGCCCAGCTTCATGAGCGCTTTGATGACCTCTGCCGCCTTGACCGACATCTTGTGAGCAAGCTCGGCTACCGTAATGGTTTCCGCGATCGAGATGTCGCGGATGACGGCTTCAGGCGCCACCTGCGCCGACGTCTGACCGTCCTCGTCGCGCGTTTTGTGGTGGTCGCGCCGCTGACGCCAGCCCATGCCGCCGCCTGCATCGCCACGGGTCTTGATCTGGCGCCGACGCGCGGCATCGTCCTTCCACACCACTTCCTTGACCGGCTTCTTCGCTTTTTTCGGCGTCTTGTCCTCGCCGGGCTTGGGCGCCGGTTTGTGCAGCGTGCCCTCGAGCGCGGGCGCGGCGGGTGCAACCTTCGCATCAGCGGCAGGCGCCTGCGCGGGCGGGGCCGTCTCGGCAGCCCTCGCCTCCGCAGCGTCTTCCTGCGCCTTCTTGCGCTTCTGCTGCTTCTGGGCGAGTTCCTCGCTTTGCAGCGCGCTCAAGGTGGCGTGCCGTTTGGCTTCAGCCTCGCGCAAGGCCATCTGGCTGGCGTCGATGACCGATGCCGGTGCGGCAGGTGTGGCGGGTGCCTCGGCGACGGGAGCGGGCGCTGGCGCAGGCGACGGCTCGGGTGCAGGAGCCTCGATCACCGGCGCTTCTTCCGCAACGGGCGCGTCGCGCTTCACCAGCACGCGCTTCTTCTTGACCTCTACCTGGATGGTGCGGGCGCGGCCGGTGGCGTCGGCCTTCTTGATCTCGGTGGTCTGCTTGCGCGTGACCGGCGCCATGCGCCTGGCGCAGGTAATCGAGTAGCTGGGTCTTGTCCTTTTCGGTCAGGACCGTCTCACCGGCCAGCTTCCTCGTGACGCCAGCCGCCTGCAACTGCTCGATCAACAAGGTGATCGGCAGGTTCAGGTCCTTGGCAAACTGTGTGACATTGATTTGCGCCATAGCGTGCTCCGCGTGCGGTCGTTCGTTACGCGGCGTCCCGCGGTTCCTCAAACCACGGACGGCGCGCCGTCATGATCAGCGTTTTGGCGCGTTCCTCGTCGATGCCGGTCATCTCCACCAGGTCGTCGGTGGCCAGATCGGCCAGGCCTTCGGTGGTGAGAATGCCGTTGGTCGCCAGGGCGCGCGCCGTTTCGGTATCCATACCTTCGAGCGTCATCAGGTCTTCGACCTCATGCTCGAGTTTTTCCTCCGTCACGATCGCCTGCGTGAGCAGCGCGTGCTTGGCACGGCTGCGCAGTTCGTTGACGGTATCTTCGTCGAAAGACTCGATTTCGAGCATTTCGGCGAGCGGAACGTAAGCAACGTCGTCCAGCGTGGTGAAGCCTTCCTGCACCAGAATGTCGGCGACCTCCTCGTCCACGTCGAGCTTCTCCATGAACAGCGCGCGCGTGGTGCTGGTTTCCGCCTCGGTCTTCTGCTCGGATTCCGCGAGCGTCATGAGGTTGATTTCCCAGCCGGTGAGTTCGGCGGCAAGCCGCACGTTCTGACCGGTCCGGCCGATCGCCTGGGCGAGGTTCTCCTCGTCCACCACGACGTCCATGCTGTGCTTGTCTTCGTCGACCGTGATTTTGCTGACCTCCGCCGGCGCCAGCGCGTTGATCACGAACTGCGCGGGGTCCTGGTTCCACAGCACGATGTCGACGCGCTCACCGCCAAGCTCCGAAGTCACCGCCTGCACGCGCGAACCGCGCATGCCCACGCAGGTACCGATCGGATCGACGCGGGGGTCGTTGGACTTGACCGCAATCTTGGCCCGCGAACCCGGGTCGCGTGCGGCGGCCTTGATTTCCAGCAAGCCGTCTTCCAGTTCCGGCACTTCCAGCTCAAACAACTTGACCAGGAATTCCGGCACGATGCGCGACAGGATCACCTGCGGCCCCCGCGCCTGGCGGTCGATCTTCCACAAATAGGCGCGCACGCGGTCGCCGACGCGCAGGTTTTCCTTGAGAATCATCTGGTCGCGCGGCAGGATGGCCTCGACCCGCCCCGATTCCACAATCGCGTTGCCGCGCTCCATGCGCTTGATGACGCCCGTAACGAGGTTTTCCTTCCGCTGCAGGAAATCGTTCAGGATCTGCTCGCGCTCCGCGTCGCGGATGCGCTGCAGGATCACCTGCTTCGCCGTTTGCGCCCCAATGCGGCCGAATTCGATCGGCTCCAGCGGCTCCTCGACGAACTCCTCGAGCTTGAACTCGGGGTTGATCTCATGCGCCTCGCGCAGCAGGTACTGGCGCGCCGGCACCTCGAACAGATCGTCCGGCACGATCTGCCAGCGACGGAACGATTTGTAGTCGCCCGTGGCGTGGTCGATCTCGACCCGCACTTCGACGTCTTCCGTGAAGCGCTTCTTGGTCGCCGAGGCGAGCGCCTGCTCGAGCGCGCCGATCACGATCGCCTTGTCGACGTTCTTCTCGCGCGCGAGCGCGTCGACCAGCATCAGAATTTCCCGACTCATGATTCCCGTCTCCCGCTAAGCCTCCGGCACAGGCCGGCGCTTTTCACTTTTCGTTCCCTGCGCACCCGGCGCCTGCCGGCCACGCTTCATGATCTGTTCGCCCGGCGCGAGCCGGGCACTTTCCACATTCGCGAGGTCCAGACGCACCGTGCGCCCGTCGACCGCCAGCATCACCGCATCACCCTCGACACTGCCCAGCGTGCCGACAAAATTGCGCTGCCCGTCGAGCGGCGTGCGCAGCTTCAGCTTCGCACGCTCGCCCGCGAAACGCGCGAAATCGCGCGCGTGTTTCAGCGTCCGGTCGAGGCCCGGCGACGACACTTCCAGCCGGTCGTAATCCACGTCCTCAACCTCCAGCACGCGACTCACTTGCCGGCTCACCGCGACGCAGTCATCCACGTTGATGCCGCCCGGTTTATCGATGAACAAACGCAGCACACCACCTCGTGCAGGCTTATCCCAATCGACCAATTCGAAGCCGAGGCCAGCCACGGTTTGCATCAGCACACCGTTCAAGTCCATTTAAATCCTTGAATGCAAATAAAAAATGGGCTTAATGCCCATCGGTCCCTGCACGAAAAAGGATTTGAATTTTAACGGATTAGCGAGCAAATTGAAAGGATTGGCTGCGGAAAACAGCCGAACGCAGTCGCCTGACCGTTCCCGCCGCGCAGCCAGCCGCCCGAAAAGAGCGACGCCTGCGCGCCGCATCCTTGATGACTCGCACGCCGCGTACAGGCGCGCGGTGCCCGGAATCGGACCCGCGGTCCCCCGCCATGCCGGTCGAATGCCTGCCGCAGCCCGCTCGCTGCCCGCTCCAAGCGCTTTCGTTTCAGCCGCCAATACGTTAGTTTCGCCCCCGACCATGTTGACTGCGGACACGCTGACGGCGGCGCTTGAGCGCCTGACCGACGAGCGGGGCGAATTGCTTCATATCGAGGCAGGCGACCGCCGTCGGACCTTTACCGCCAGCCAGGTGCGGGGCCGCGCACTGGGGCTGCTGCGCCATTTTCAGGAAGCCGGCGCCCGGCCGGGCGATGAAATGATCATCGTAGCCGCGAGTACCGTGGCCTTCATCGACGCGTTCTGGGCCTGCTTGCTGGGCGGCCTCGTCGCGGTTCCGGTCGCGCCGGGCGCCGGCGCCGCCCAGCGCGAGAAGCTGTTCCGCATCGCGAGCCGCCTGCGCCGCCCGCATCTGGTGACCGATCGCAAGAATCTGGCGCGGCTCACCGACCTGTCCGCCGCGCTGGGCCAGGCCGACTTCGACCGGGTCTTCACACACGCCATCCTGTTCGACGACATCAGCGACCTCACCGTGCCCGGCGCCGTGCACGTCGCGCGCACGGACGACATCGCGTTCGTGCAGTTTTCCTCCGGCTCCACCAGCGCGCCCAAGGGTGTCACGCTGACCCACCGCAACCTGATGGCCAACCTGCGCGCGATCGTCAAGGGCATGGCGCTCAGCACTGAGGACCGCACGCTGAGCTGGATGCCCCTCACCCACGACATGGGCTTGATCGGTTTCCACCTCACCTTCTTCCTCAGCCAAACCCCGCACGCGATCATGCCGACGGAGCTGTTCGTACGGCGCCCGCGCCTGTGGCTGGAGCTGGCCAGCGAACTAAAATCGACCGTGCTGTGCTCGCCGAACTTCGGCCTGCGCCACTATCTGAAGGCCATAGAAGCGGACGGTCCCGGGCCGCTGGACCTCTCAGCCGTGCGCCTCATCTTCAATGGCGCGGAGCCGATTTCGGTCGCGAACTGCCGCGAGTTCCTGGCCCGGCTGGCGCCCTGCGGGCTGCGGCCCAACGCCATGTATCCCGTCTACGGGTTGGCGGAAGCCAGTCTCGCCGTCACCTTCCCTCCGCCGGGTGCGGCCTTGCCGGTCGTCACCCTCGATCGCCGCAGCCTCGGCATGGGCGATACCGTGCGTGAAGTGGCGGCAGGCCAGCCAGAGGCCGTCGAGTTTGCCGGCGTCGGCTCACCAGTGCCGGAATGCGAACTGCGCATCTCGCGCGACGACGCCAGCCCGGCGCCCGACGGCGAGATCGGCCGCATCCTGATCCGCGGCCCCAACGTCACCGGCGGCTATTACAACGATCCCGAGGTCACCGCCGAAATCCTGTCGGCGGACGACTGGCTCGACACCGGCGACCTGGGATACGTGCGCTCACGGGCGCTCGTCATCACGGGTCGCCGCAAGGAAATCATTTTCGTGAACGGGCAGAACTTCTACCCGCACGATCTCGAAGCGCTGCTGGAAACCCATCTTTCGATGGAAACCGGCCGGATCGCCGCCTGCGGCTGCCGCGCGCCCGGTGCCCCGGCCGACGAACTGGTCGTCTTCGTCCAGCACCGTCAGGCCGTGGCGGCCTTCGTGCCGACCGTGCGCGAAGTCAGGCGAGTGCTCGGGGAACAAGCCGGCGTGATGGTCGATGCCGTGCTCCCGGTCACGCGGATCCCCAAGACCACCAGCGGCAAGCTCCAGCGCTATCAGCTTGCCGAGGCCTGGCTGCGGGGTGAATTCAGTGCAGTGCTAGCCGAACTCTCGGCGCTGGACGGTGCCCGCGCGACGGCAACGGACTCGCTGGGCGAGATCGAGCGCACACTGTTGGCGATCTGCGCGGATTATCTCGGCAAGAATAAACTGGGCCCGCGCGACAATGTGTTCGAGATCGGCACCAGTTCGCTCACGCTCGCGCAGATCCACGAGCGCATCGACCAAGTCTATCCGGGCCAGGTCGAGGTCACCGACTTCTTCGACTACCCCACCATCGCGGAGCTGGCCCGCCACCTGCACGGCAAAAACACCGCTCAGTCATAGGCGGGACGCGGATACTTCCACTTCCGGTACATCCACAGCCAGTCCGCCGGGCTTTCCAGCACCGACCGCTCCGCCGCCTGCGCGTAGCGCTCCAGCAGCATCGAGCCGTCCTTCGGCAGTGGCGATTCCGTTAGCAGTTCGAAACGCGCCACGTAGCGGCCGCGTGCTACCCGCCGCATCGCGACGTAGACCACCGGCGCCTTCAGCAGCCCTGCGATCTTCTCGGGGCCCAGGAAAAATGCCGTGTCCTGGTTGAGGAAGCGCGTCCAGTACTTGGGCTCGTTGTGCTTGGGGGTCTGGTCGGCCACCATGGCAAAGACCTTGGTCGTCTTGCGCCGGCGCATGGCCTCAACGAAGAAGTCCGCCGCGGGAATCGGGTGGCCGCCGAAGCGGGAACGCGCGTAATGCAGGAAGCGGTCGGCCGCCATGCTGCGAATGGGCTTGTAGACGGCGCCCACCCCGCCTCCCAGCCGCACGCAGCAGGCGGCGAGCAGCCACTCCCAGTTGCAATGGTGCGAGGCCAGCAGCAGGGCCGGCCGGCCGTCGGCTAGGCAGGCGTCCAGCACTTCCGGATTCTCGAAATGCACGCGGGCCTGCAGTTCCGCAGCACTGAGGTCCGCGCCCTTGATCACCTCGGCCAGCAGTTCGCCCGCATGGCGGTAGGACGCCTGCGAAATCGCCGCGCGCTCGGCTTCGCTGCGGTCCGGAAACACCCGGCGCAGATTGTCCATGGCCAGCGGACGCCGGAACCGGACGCCGTAATACAAGACGACGTACACGGCCCAGGTCACGGCGTAGAGCACGCCGAGCGGCAGTTTCGACAGACAAAGGAGGAAGCGCATGACGGGAGGGGAACGGCGAGGCGCTACACTAGAAGAATCGATGAACTACCGCAAGACAACCCATCGTCGCGTTCCTTTCGGCAGTGTTGCGCGGGCACTGCGACGCCTGCGCCTTGGCGTGCATCCGGTGGCCGCGCGCACCGCGGGCGTCAGCGCATGGCGCATCCCCCTGCACGCAATGCCGATCACCCTGCGCATACTGCGGGTCGCACTGACCCGCGACGAACGTAAACGCATCGCACGACGGCGCGGGCGGTCGGAACAGCGCCGCGCCACGCTCTCCCTCGCGTTGCAGCGAACGCTGCTGGGTCTGGTGCTGGCGCGAAATGGCGCCGCGCTCCGCATCGCGAACCAGCGTCACGGCAAGCCGGTCCTGGCGATGGCACGCGACCGCTGGCTCCATTTCAATGCCAGCCATAGCGGCGACACCCTTCTCGTGGCACTGGGCGGCACCCGGCCGCTGGGCATCGACATCGAACGCCGCCACCGCATCGCCGCACAGCGGGCGCCAGCGCGACTGCTGACCGCCACCGAGCGCGCGCGGCTCCAGTCGCTCGACGAGGCGGCGCGGCCGCGCGCATTCCTGCAACTGTGGACCCGCAAGGAAGCGGCGGCCAAGGCCGATGGCCGCGGGCTCGCGCTGGATTTTGCGGCGCTCGAAGCGTGGAACGCGGGCACGGTGCTGAATGAATCGCAGGCCTGGCGGACACGGGATCTCGCTCTGGGCGCCGACCGCATCGGCAGCCTCGCGCAGGCCATGCCGCGGGAAACGACAACGCCGCCGGCCCGATGATGTCGAAAACGGCGAGCTACTTCACGGCACTCAGCCTCCGAACAAACTCGCGCATGGTGGCCGTGAACGCCTTCGCTTTAACGGCCTCCAGACGGCGTGCTCGCAACAAGGCGATGTGCTGAAATTGCAAAGGATCGCTATCGATGAGTCCCATCGACCATTTTTCAAAGATCCGATCGTTCGCGGGCGATATATGGACAATCTGGCAATCACCATGTCTGCGATCACCCAGGATCTTCACATACTGGCGGAGCACGGCCTGTTCCGGCCCTTCCAAGATTTGCATGAACATACCGCCACCGTGGGCCAAGACGCCAGTGATGCCCAAGGCTGGATTATTTCGTTGCGCGATCTTCAGGATGTCCTGCACTTGTTCATCAGATATCCCGGAAGCTGCTTGGCTAAGATAGAGAAGTCGAATCATGCAAGTCACCTCTGCGGAAAGCGAAGCGAATGTGCATTCGCAAAATGCGTCATTCACTGAGTCGCCAGATGTGTCGCAACACCCAACGAGACTGCATAAAAACACCGAAGATATCGACGCTGAT
>CAZXNF010000051.1:0-12325 GCA_964641785.1 uncultured Streptomycetaceae bacterium
TAAGCCCGGAGTTTCCACTTATAACGCTGTTCAGATTTGCGGGACCACTTCTGTACAGGCGCGGCTGGCCATGTCTTACCCCAGCGCCCGGGGGCCGTTGCCGGCGGGCACTCGTCTGGAGGACGTCGCCGGGAGGCGCGAGCTCATGCAGGCCTTTCAAAGCTACCGGGTCGCCGGTGATGATCGCTGATCTTCCGCTGCTGCCGCTGGACTAGCCCATGTTCCGCCTGATCGTCGTCCTCATCCTCGCCGGCCAAGGCAGCTTCCTGACCGGCATCGAAACCCCTTCGGGCTTCATCCAGAAAAGCTTCCGCAACGATGAAGCGGGCGTGGATGCGTTCTACGCACACGGCGAGGAGGCCGTGAAGACTCCGGGCCTGCCGTATGCGTTCTGCCTGGTCAGGCACGGTAGCGGGGAGTACGGCGACATCGGCATTGCGCTGGTGATGAGCGGGCAGCAGCCGCTGGTGCTCGGGTCCGCGGATTATGCGGCCCATGTCGGACGGTCTGGGGGCGATGGCAATTCCCCCATCACCGCCGCCAACGCCTGTGCTGCGGCCTTCCCGAAATTCGCCACCAAAACCTTTTAGGGAACCCCTGAATAACCCCGTCACATCAGCCTGGAAGGGGGAGGGGCCCCTGCCCTTGTAGCTGGTGCCCATTTCATTGACTTCACTGGATTCCAGCTTTCGCTGGAATGACGGAAGTGGAGTTTTTCAGCGCTCCCTTGGCCGGCCGATCGTCTGCCTTAAGACTTTCTCGGCGGCGCCCAGCCCCGGGGAAGCTTGATCTCCTTGCCCACGGGGAATCCCAGCACCCCATTGTGCGCGAACACGTAGCAGCTGTTGCGCCCCAGGTCGCCCGTGACCACGATCATGAAGTCCTCCGGACGCCAGACGAGCGGCACCATCCGGTTCATGTCGTCGGACTCGTGGAACACCACGGGGATTCTCCCGGCCAGGTGCTCTTCAGCGAGGTTCCACGTCGGTTTCTGGGTCCAGTCGCGCAGGATGCGCTCGAACTGGTGCGCCGGAATCCGGGCCTGCGCGAACAGGGCTTCCTTCAGCTTCTGCTTGGACCAGCCGCCGGCGGCAATCGTCTCCGCGAGGATGGGCGAAAGCAGCAACAGCGGCCGCAGTGTGTCCAGGCCTTGCCCGACGCTGAACATGATCTGCCAGGAATACTGTTTGACCACTGCGTCAGCCATGTAAGGCAGCAGGGCTTCCGGCGTGGCGCCGGATACGGACGAGATGTGATTGCCGCCGGTGTAGCGGCCCACGGCGAGCGCATTGGTGCCCAGGGGGAAACCGAACTCCGCGCAGTTCGGCGGCCAGCCGATTTTCCTGATGACGTCTTCGTTTTCGGCGACTACCACGCGCCAGGTGTTGCCGAAGGTGGCCTTGTCGTTCTTGTGCGGCAGGAAGCCGGCGACGTTGCGCAGGTACAGCCGCCAGAAGCGGCCGACCGTCGTGTTGGCCTGAAAGCCGTCGCGCATCACGCCCTGCGTGTAGTTGAACCCCAGCTCCTTGATGATCGGACCGTTGAGCACGATCAGGTTTTCGCCGCCGGGCGTATTGCCGCTGTGTTCGACGCCGTAATCGTGATCCGCCATGGCTTCTACCGCGGCGATCAGTACCGGCATGTATTCGGGCCGGCAGCCCGCCATCACGCCGTTGACGGCCACGCTCCACACGGTCGCCGAGCGGTTGTCGGGCAGCAGCACGCCCAGCACCTCATTCGCATCGCGGTCGGTATAGCGCAGGAATTCACCGACCTTCTCAACCGTCGGCGGCACGATCGGCAGGCCGTCGGACAGTTCGTGCGCGAGGAAGTATTCGTTGACCTCCTCGAAGCTCCCGCTGCACACGATGTCGCGCGCACCCGGCTCGACGCCGACCACGGTCTGGGCGGGCAGGGTAAGCAGGTTGTCGATGACCTTCGCGGCGGTGGTTTCGAGGATGTTCTTTTGCAGAACCTCCTTGGATTGCAGTCCGGGGTGGCCAGGCACCGGCGCCACCTGGATGTTGGGGAAGCCCTGGCCGACGGAAGTCGCTTTCGCCAGGATCATGAAGCTCTCGCACACGAGCGTGGAAGACGGGATGCCCGCCGATTCCGCTGCTGCACTGGCCCGCAACACGGCGGGCGTGCAGCTGCCTCAACAGCCCATGCCGGAGACGACGGCGTCCACCCCCATGGCCTTGAGTTTCGCCGGCAATGCAGCGACGACGGCGCGTTCGTCGCTGCCGTGCGTGTTGCCGAACTCGCCCCAGTTGACGAAGGTCATGCCGGGATAACGCGCACCCAGGGTCGCTTCGAGTTGCTCGAAGACCTCGTTGCCGCGGAACACGTAATCCCACAGCCAGGCGATCTTTTTACCTTCGAGCGTATCGAGCCGTTTCGCCAGCGGCTTCACTTTGGCCTGCCGCGGGGCGCGCGGCCACAGTGCCGCGTATTGGGATTCGCGTGTGCCAATGCCGTCATTGCTTTTCATGGGGATTCCTTCGCGGTGCCATTGAGAATGGATAATATCCGATCATCGTCATCACACACCGCAGGAGTGCGCAGCATGATCAGGGATTTCGCCGGCAAAACGGCCATCGTCACGGGCAGCGGTACGGGCATTGGCGCGGCGATCGCGCGGCGCTTAGCCGCGGCTGGCGCCGCAGTCACGCTGGCCGACAAGGATGAAGCCTCCGCGCAGAGCGTGTGCGCGGAAATCACTGCGGCCGGCGGCAAAGCGGCGGTGTCCAAAGTAGACATCCGGTTTCCCGACCAGGTTCAAGCCATGATCGAGGCGTCGCGCAGCCGTTTCGGCCCCGCGCACATCATGATCTGCAACGCCGGTCTCGGCGCGCAGAAGCATTTTCTCGATACGCCGCTGGAAACGCTGCAGACGATGCTGGAAGTCAATGTGGTCGGCACCTTTCTGTGCGCGCAGGCGGCGGCGCGGGACATGGTCGGGCTGGGCGGCGGCCGCATCGTCACGTTTTCCTCGCATTCGGGCCGGCTCGGCAGCAGCGGCCGCGCGGCGTACGCCGCGGCGAAAGGCGGCATCGTCGCGATGACGCGGGTCATGGCGGTGGACCTGGCCGAGCACGGGATCACGGTCAACGCCATTGCGCCAGGGCCCATCGATGTTCCGCGCAGCCGTGGCCAGCATACCGACGAACGCCGCGAGGCGTGGCATCGTGCGGTTCCCCTGAAACGCTATGGGGAGCCGGATGAGGTCGCCGGCGTCGCGGTGTTTCTCGCGTCGGATGACGCAAGCTATATCACCGGCCAGACGATCTCGGTCGACGGTGGATTCACCGCGGCGGGCTTGCGGGTGAAAAAAATCTAGTTGGCCGCCGTCATTCCCGAGGCCTTGACGATCTGCGCGGCGGTGGCCATTTCCGCCTTGAGAAACGCCGTGAACTGGTCGGGTGTGCTCGCAACCACGTCAGCACCTTCCCTGGTCAGGCGGTCTTTCAGCTCGGGCAGGTTGAGGATGCGGGAAACTTCCGCCTGCAGCTTGGCGATGGAAGCGGCGGGCGTGCCGCCCGTCACCAGCAGCCCGTACCAGTTGCTCATGGCGTAGCCGGGTACCCCTGCCTCGGCGATGGTTGGAATCTCGGGCAGCGCCGAGAAACGCACCGCCGTCGTGACGCCGATGCCGCGGATGCGTCCGCTTTTCAGGTGTGGCGTCGCCTGCAGCGCGTTCATGAAATACACCGGAATCTGCCCCGCGAGGACGTCGATGGCGGCCGGGCCCGCGCCCTTATAGGGAATGTGGACCATCTGCGTCTTGGTCATGTACTTGAACAGTTCGGTGGCGATATGCGGCGGCGATCCGTTGCCCGAGCTGCCGTAATTGACGGTGTTCGGATGCGCTTTCAGAAAATCGATCAGTTGCTTGACGGACTTTGGCGGAAAGGAGGGATGTACCGCCAGCACCAGCGGGCTCGCCGCGAGCTGCGTCACCGGTGCAAGGTCCTTCAGGCTGTCGTAGGGCAGGTTCTTGTAGATGCTGGGGTTGACCGCGAAGCCGCTGGGCACGATGAGCAGGGTTTGCCCGTTGGGCGGCGCCTTGGCGACGAGGGCGGTGCCGATGGTGCCGTTGGCGCCGCCGCGGTTCTCCACCACCACGGGAACCGACCAGGCCTCGTTCAGTTTCTGTCCGAGCGTCCGCGCCAGGATGTCGGTGCCGCCGCCGGGCGGAAACGGCACGATGAAATGAATGGGGCCTGAGGGATAAGCCGGGGTCTCAGCCGCCATGACGGGAACGAGCGGCCCGGCGCACAGAAGGCCGATCAGAATTTTCAACGATGCCATGCTGTTTCCTCCTGCAACGGTTATTTTGCGGTCAACCATACGGTAATCGGCGAACCCGATCAAGGCGCGTGGCGCCGAGATCGCTGTAGTCGCGTGGCCGCCATCAGGGCATACCAGCCGGCGGTCCGCCAGCAACAGAAGCGCAGGCGTGAGCGGGCAGAACAAGCGCATTGCCGGAGCCTGCCTCTGCCTGCGCGTCAAAGGCGCGCTGCGGCCGGCAACGATGCTGCGCGAGCCGCACCTACTCGGGCTGGATTTTGGCCCGTTCGACTATGCCCTTGAACTTGGTGATCTCGTTGCGGATATGCGTGGAGAATTCCGCCGGGGTGGTGCTGATCGGATCCAGGCCCTGGGCCAGCAGGCGCTCGCGTAGGTCGGGCACCTTCACCATGGCGACGACGGCGCCGTTGACGCGCGTGATGATCTCCGGCGGTGTGCCGGCAGGGGCGAGCAGGCCGAACCAGGTGCCGATGTCGAAGCCCTTGAGGCCGGACTCGCTGATGGTGGGCACTTCGGGCAATTGCGGGGAGCGGCGCAGCGTGGACACGGCGAGCCCCTTCAGCTTGCCGGCCTTGATCTGCGGCACCGAGTTGGTGGGACTGGCGAACATCATGTCCACCTGGCCGCCGACGAGATCGCTGATCGACTGCCCGACGCCTTTGTAAGGCACGTGCAGGAGGTCGATCTTCGCCATGGTCTTCAGCAGTTCGCCCGCAAGGTGCGGCGGCGCGCCGACACCGGAGGAAGCGTAGCTCAACTGGCCGGGACGGGCCTTGGCGAGGGCGATGAGTTCCTTCATGGAGTTGGCGGGCACGGAGGGGTGCAGCGACAGCACGAAGGAGCTGGTCGCCGTCATGCTGATGGGCGCGAAGTCGGTCACGACGTCGTAGCCGAGGTTGCGGGTCAGCGCGGGCGCAATGGTGAGCGCGCTGGCGCCGTTGAGCAGCGTGTAGCCGTCCGGCGGCGACTTGGCCACCGACATGGAGCGGATGTTGCCGGCGGCGCCGACGCGGGTGTCCACGATGACGGGCTGGCCGAGCGCCTCCGCGAGCTTTTGCGCCACGATGCGTGCGGAGGTGTCGTTCGGCCCGCCTGGCGGGTAGGCGACGATGATGCGGATGGACTTGGACGGCCAAGCCTGCGCGTGCAGCGGCGCGTGCGGCAGGAGGGCGAGGGCGAGCAGGGGAAGCAGCAGGGGACGGGACATGATCGGTGTTCTCGGGGCTGAGGGTGCGGGGACTAGAATTGCTATTTTGACGAACGAGAGCGGAGCATATTCCATGCTGGACCAGACTTCGAGCGGCGCGCAGGGGCGCCTCCAGGTGCGCTTCATGGACGCCCCGCTGGGCGTGGAGATCTCGGGCATCGACCTCGGGCAGCCGCTCGACGACGCGACCTTCGCCGAGATCGAACGCCTCTACATCGAGCGCGAAGTGCTGGTATTCCGCAACCAGAAGCTGACGCCGGACGCCCACGCGCGCTTCAGCCAGCGCTTCGGCGAGGTGGAGATTCCCACCAACCGGCAGTATTCGCTGGCATCGCAACCGGAAGTGTACGTGGTGTCCAACATCGTCGAGAACGGGCGCAACATCGGCAACGCCGACGCGGGCCGGGTCTGGCATACGGACTCGTGCTACATGCAGGTGCCGAGTCGCGGTTCGCTGTTGTACGCGATCGAGGTGCCGCGCGACGACAGCGGCCAGCCGCTGGGCGACACGCTGTTCGCCAGCATGTCCGCCGCCTACGATGCGCTGCCGGAAGCCACCCAGCGGCGCGGCGAGGGCCTGCAAGGCGTCCACAACTACAGCATCCAGTACGAGCGCCGCCTGGCGAAGATCAAGGCGGCGGGTGGTCAGCGCGCGGAACTGGACGACACCACGAAGGCCAAAGTGCCGGAAGTGGCGCACCCGGTGTTCCGGCCGCACCCGATCACCGGCAAGCGCTGCATTTTCGTCAACATCGCCTTCGTCCACCAGATCATCGGTTTGCCGGAAGCGGACGGGCTGGCGCTGCGCGACGAATTGATCGCGCACTGCACGCAGCCGCAGTTCGTCTACCGCCACCGCTGGCAGGAAGGTGATCTGGTGATGTGGGACAACGCCTCGACGCAGCACCTGGCCATCGCGGACTACGCGCTGCCGCAGCGGCGGCTGATGTACCGGACGACGGTTAAGGGTGTCGCCCCGCGGGCGTAAAAAAACCGTGGCGGCCCGGTTGGGCGGCCACAGTTGTGCTGACTCAAACCGCGTTCAGAGGTAGGTGACCACCAGATCACCCGGGCCGTCCACGTGGCGTTCGAGCACGTGGCGTTCGAGCTTGTCGCCCTTCTTGACCTGGCTGACGCCGTCGGGCGTGCCCTATGCCGTGTGCTTTGTGTGCCACGGCAGCGGGGAATACGGGGACGTCGGGATTTCGCTGGTGCCCGGCGGCCAGCAGCCGCAGGTGCTCGGCAGTGCCGACTGCGCGGCGTTTGCCGCCAGGGCGCAGGCGGATGCCCCGCTGCGTCAGTCGAGCTTCACGCCCAGCTTCCTGCCGATCGCGCCCCATTTTTCGGCGTCGGCCTTGATCACCGCCGTGAACTCCTGCGGTGTGTTGGCAACGGGGTCGTTGGCCTGCGCGATGAACTGTTTGCGGACTTCCGGCTGGTTGACCACCGCGACGATTTCCTTGTGCAGGCGGTCGACGATGGGGCGCGGGGTCTTGGCGGGCGCCATGTAGCCGTACCAGATCAGCGTTTCAAAACCGGGCACGCCGGATTCCGCGATGGTGGGCACGTCGGGATAGGCCTCGGAACGCTTGAGGCCGCCCGCCGCGATCAGTCGCAGCCGGCCCGAGGACCAGTGCGCCTGGGTGGAGAACATGTTGGCGAACGAATACTGGATCTCGTTGCCGATCTGCGCGGTGATGACGGGTCCGATCCCCTTGTACGGGACGTGGGTGCCGCTGATGCCGGTCATGATGTTGAAGAGCTCCGTCGCGAGATGCGGCGAGCTGCCGGGGCCCGAGGAGCCGAAGTTCAGTTTGCCGGGGTTGGCCTTGGCGTAGGCGATGAATTCCTTGACTGTCTTCGCCGGCACGGAGGGGTGGACGATCAGCGCGAGCGCGGTCTGGATGACGAGCGAGATGGGCGCGAAGTCCTTGATCGGGTCGTACGGCAGCTTCTCCCACAATTGCGCGCTCTGCGCGTGGGTGGAAAACACCAGCAACAGCGTGTAGCCGTCCGGATTGGCTTTCGCCACGAGATCCGTGCCGACGATGCCGGAGGAGGCGGGGCGGTTGTCCACCACCATCTGCTGGCCCAGCCGCTCCGCGAGCTTGATGCCCATGAAACGCGCGGTGTAGTCGCTGCCGCCGCCCGGCGCCAGTGGGACGATGACGCGGATCGGACGGTTGGGGTAATCCGCTTGGGCAAGCGCGGGCGGCGCGGCGGCGAATGCGAGAGCGGCGGCAAGCGGGGCCAGGCGGTACTGGAAAATGGTGATCTCCTCCGGATGGCGCCGCGGCCTGTTGACCGTCAGCGGGATAAAGGCCATGCCACTCTTGGGAGTAGCGCGGCCGTGTGATTGCGGAACGCTCAGACGTAGCTGACGGCGAGGTCGCCCACGCCGTCCACGTGGCCTTCGAGCTTGTCGCCTTTCTTGACCTGGCTGACGCCGGCAGGCGTGCCCGAGTAAATCAGGTCGCCGGGGCGCAGCGTGATGGTGTGCGACAGGTAGGAAATCATTTCCGGCACGCTCCAGATCATCTGGTCGAGAGTGCCTTTCTGTTTCACTTCGCCGTTGACCTTGAGCCAGATCTCGCCCTTGCCCGGGTGGCCAATCTTGGACGCCGGCACCAGCGCGGTGCAGGGCGCGGAGTTGTCGAAAGCCTTGCCCATCTCCCACGGCCGCTGCATTTTCTTCGCTTCGCCCTGGATGTCGCGGCGGGTCATGTCGAGGCCCACGCCATAGCCCCAGACGTGCTCGAGCGCTTTTTCCACCGGGATGTCGTTGCCGCCCTTGTGCAGCGCGACCACTAGTTCGATTTCATGGTGCAGGTCCTTGGTGACCTGCGGGAAGGGGATCTTCGCGCCGTGGTCGATGATCGCGTCGGCGGGCTTCATGAAGAAGAACGGCGGTTCGCGGTCCGGATCGTGGCCCATTTCACGGGCGTGGTCAGCGTAGTTGCGGCCGACGCAGTAGATGCGGCCGACCTGGAAGCGCTGGCTGCTGCTGGCGACCGGGAGGGTGACGGCGGGGACGCGCACGACGAGGTCGGCGGCGGGGATGTCGACGGGTTTGTTCATCACGGGTCCTTGGCTGAGTCTAGGGATCGATGCGGGGCGGGGATTCTACAGCGAGGCGTGAGAAACCGTTGTCACGGTGCCCGGGCCGCTGGTATTGCTAGGAGGCGTCAATAAATTCGTCGGCGGAGATCTCGGCCTGGCGCAACACTCCGGCAAGAGTGCCGACTTTCACTTCCTTGTGCATCGGCACGCCGCAGCCCTGCGTCCCACGCCGCAGCACGACGTGGCTACCACTTTGGCGCACTTTCTTGAGTCCCAGCCGTTGCAGTGCTTTCACGATTTCCGCCCCGGATATGCGCGGCAGCTTGGGCATCAGGCATGTGCAGGCAGGCTGAACGTCGTGATCACCGGCCGTCAGGTATCGACCAGCGGAAACTCGGAAAGGTAAAGCGCCGTGGCTTCTTTCAGGTTCGCCACCGCTTCTTCAATCGTTTCACCTTGCGTCGTTGTCCCTGTTTCTGGATTCAGCGCGGTGTAACCGCCTTCTTCCGCGCGCGTGAGAACTGCTGTGAGTTCCATCTCGGACCTCCGATTTCATCAGTCGATATTGTCGCGCAATCCGGAGTTCGGCGCCCGTCCGGTACGGACGGGCGCCGAAGTCGTGGCTATTGGCGAGGGGCTTACTCGATCTTGATCCCCGCTGCGCGGATGACCTTGGTGTACTTGTCGATTTCCGCCTTGATCAACTGCGACAGATCGGCCGGCGTCATGGTGATGGCCTCGGCGCCGTTGCGCTCGAACTGTTCCTTCATTTCAGGCGTATTGGCGATGGTCACCAGTTCCTTGTTCAGACGGGTAAGGATGGGTTGCGGCGTGCCGGCCGGTGCGAAGAAGCCCAGCCACAGCGACGCCTCGAAGCCGGGGTAGCCGGATTCGGCGACCGTCGGCACGTCGGGCAGGGCGGGGGAACGTTTCGCCGTGCCGACCGCCAGCGGCCGCAGGCGCCCGGCCTTGGCCTGCGGCAGGACCGCCGGCATGCTGCCGAACAGCACCTGCACCTGGCCGCCCATGGTGGCGGTGTTGGCCGGGCCGTTGCCGTTGTAGGGCACGTGCACGACGTCGATGCCGGCTGCGCTCTTCAGCATCTCCATCGCGAGTTGCGTTGTGGTGCCAGTGCCGGCGGACGCGTAGTTGAGCTTGCCCGGCTGCGATTTGGCGAGCGCGACCAGTTCCTTCAACGAGTTGGCCTTGACGCCGGGATTCACGACCAGCAGGTAGGGTGTGGTGGCCACCAGCGTGATGGGCGCGAAATCCTTGAGCGGGCTGTACTTGAGGTTGGCGTAGGCAGGCACCGCGATGACGTGCGTGCTGGTGGTGCCCATGGTGAGCGTGTAGCCGTCCGGATTGGCGCGCGCGGCGATCTCCGTGCCGATGGTGCCGCCGGCGCCGCCGCGGTTGTCGACGACGACCTGCTGGCCGAGCTTTTCACCGAGCTTCTGGGCGACCAGGCGCGCGACGATGTCGGTGGAGCCGCCGGGCGGGAAGGCGACGATGAGGCGGATCGGCTTGTCCGGCCATTGCTGTGCGATGACCGGGGCCGAGACGATGATGGTAAGGACTGCAGTGGCGAGCGCTAACGCGCGCGCGGGCGTTGCTGATTTCATGCGACTCCTCCGTGCTTGTAGTTGTAAGAAAAACAGACCGTCGTCAGGCGGGTAAAGCGCTGGCCATCAATTCCGCCGAGAGCCCCTGGGTTTCGGCATTGGCGTAATTCAGTTCGAGCTTCACCCCGTTGGGGTCCATGAGGAAGAGCTGGTAGAGCCCCTGGTCGTCCACCTGGCGAGTGCGAAAGGCGACGCCACGATCCTTCAGGTGCTGCATCATCTCGCGCAGGCCGGTGCAGCGGAACGCCATGTGGTCGATGACGCCGCTGCCCTGCGTCGCGTCGGACTGCTGGCCGAGGTACTGTTTGCGGTTGTCGCTGACCTGCTTGCCACCCTGCGTCAGGTGGATGACGTCCTGCTCGCCGAGATACAGCCAGACCACCGGAAACTTGAAGTCCGGGTGCGGACCTTCGCGAAAGCCGAGCGTCTGCACGTACCAGTCGCGCGTCGCTTCGAGGTCGGCGGTCTGGATCAGGAAATGTTCGAGGTGGGTGACGGGCATGACACACTCCTAAACGGCGCCTTCCATGACCTGCACCTGCACGAGCGCGCCGGGCTCCACGTTGCCCTGGTCCGTCGGCAGGATGATGAAACAGTTGGCTTCGGCCATGGAGCGCAGGATGCCCGAGCCCTGCTCGCCGGTGACGCGCACGCTGTACAGGCCAGTATCGTCTTGCGTCAGGATGCCGCGCTGGAACTCGGTGCGGCCGGGGGCTTTTTTCAGCTTGCTGGTGCAGGGCACGAGGAAGGTCGGGAGGGCCGGGACGGGATGGCGGCCCGTCAGCGTCCACAGCGCTTCGCGGACGAACTGATAGAACGTCACCATCACCGACACCGGATTGCCGGGCAGGCCGAAGAAGTGCGCCTTGCCGATGCGGCCGTAGGCGAGCGGGCGGCCGGGCTTCATGGCGATCTTCCAGAAGACGACCTCGCCCAATTTGTCGAGCAGGGGTTTGACGAAATCGGCTTCGCCGACCGATACCCCACCACTGGTGATGACGACGTCGGCTTTCGTGGCGGCGTCCTTGAAAGCCTGCTCCAGCAGCGCGGGATCGTCGCGCACGACACCCATGTCGAGGATGTCGCAGCCGAGGCGCTCCAGCATGGCATGCAGCGTGTAGCGGTTGGAGTCGTAGATCTGGCCTTCGCCGAGCGGCTTGCCGATGGACACCAGCTCGTCGCCGGTGGAGAAGAAGGCGACGCGCAGCTTGCGGAACACGCTGACTTCGCCGACGCCGAGCGAGGCGATGAGGCCTACTTCCGCGGGGCGCATCCATGTGCCGCGCGCGAGTGCCGTCTGGCCGTTCTTGAGGTCTTCACCGGCCATGCGCACGTGCTGGCCCAGCTTGTGGCCGTCGCCGATGGTGACCCAGCCATCCTCGGCCTTGGCGTGTTCCTGCATGACGATGGTGTCGGCGCCGTCGGGTATGACGCCCCCGGTCATGATGCGCACGCACTCGCCGCTCTTCACTTCACCCCTGAAGGGGACGCCCGCGAAGGCGCTGCCGATGACCTTGAGTTTGAGGTCGCCCGGTGGTTCGAGGTTGGCGTAGCGCGCGGCGTAGCCATCCATCGCGGAGTTGTCGTGCGACGGCACGTCCACCGGGGAGATCACGTCCGCGGCCAGCACGCGGCCGAGAGCAGCGCGGACCGCCACGCGTTCGGTTTCGGCGACCGGGACGAGGAAGCGCGCGATGAAGCCGCGCGCCTTGTCCACGGCCATCGAGTTCGGGTCGTAGTCGTCAGCGCAGGAGGCGGCGCGAATGGAATCCGGGGCGGTCATCGGGGCGGCGGGAGCGCGGTTGAAAGGGAGGCGAATTCTACCGCAAGGTCCGGCGGTCATCGGGAATCCGCACCCTATAATCGGGCACCGTGAACTCCTTTTTCTCCCAGTTCGGCGATGCCATGCAACTGCTGGGGGGGGGCGACGTGCGGCTCGCCTCCATCGTCTGGCTGAGCGTGCAGGTGAGCGCGGCTGCGGTGCTGATCGCAAGTCTCATCGGGCTTCCCGCCGGCGCTTTGCTATCCATCGGACGTTTCCCCGGGCGGCGCGGGCTGATCGTGGCAGTCAACGCCTGCATGGGGTTGCCGCCGGTGGTGGTGGGCCTGACGTTCTACCTGCTGC